>CAYOYI010000092.1:986-5051 GCA_964408105.1 uncultured Chitinophagaceae bacterium
GACTATCATTGCGGCCTTGCCTGACTTTTATTGGGTTGAGGTCACGGATCAATATAATTGCAAAGGTTATGATACAATAGCGATCATCTTTAATCCTTTGCCCGTGGTAACTATAAACAATGATACTTCGATATGCTATGGCTCAACAGCGCAGTTGCTCGCCACCGGTGGAATAATTTATAATTGGTCTCCACAGGCTGGTTTGAATAATTCCAATACAGCCGCACCACTTGCATTACCTGCTGTAACAACAAATTATATAGTATCTGTTGAGGATGCACAGGGTTGCAGGAATACCGCTGATGTAACAATAACCGTCCAATATCCGCCAGTTGTCAATTTAGGACCTGACACCTCTTTCTGTACAGGTATAAGCATTACCCTGGATGGAGGCAGCGGACATCATAGCTATTTGTGGCATGACCACTCAGTAACTCAAACATTTGTTGCCGATGCCACTGGGCAGTATTGGGTGAGGGTTGGCAATAATTGCGGCTTTTTCAGCGACACGATTGTTGTCACGGCAAACCCGTTGCCGGTCGTTGACTTAGGTGGCTCAATTTCAGTTTGTGAATCAGATGTTGTTATTTTAGATGCGGGTAATCCGGGTTCGGATTACCTTTGGTCGTCTGGCGTGGTCAACCAGACGTTTGCTCCAGGAGAATCGGGAATATATTGGGTAAAAGTTACCAACGAATTCAACTGCCAGAAGGCAGATACGGCTACTCTTATCATTAATCCTTTACCCTTTGTCGAGTTAGGCGTTGACACCTTCCTGTGTTCGGATGATAAAAACACCATTTCTCTGAATGCAAGTGATATCAGAAATCACAGTTATTTGTGGCAGGATGGCTCAAGAGAGCCAGTTTATATTGCAAGTGACTCGGGGACCTATAGGGTAGAAGTAAGTAATAGTTGTGGAGTGGCGGAAGATGTCATTCATATTAAGTTGGAGGACTGCGAATGCAAGTTATTTGTACCGAATGCTTTTACGCCCAATGGTGACGGAACCAACGACTTCTTTAAGCCGATCAGTTTTTGTAACCTCACTGATTACAATCTGCTGATATTTGACCGATGGGGCGAAAAATTATTCGAATCCCATGATGTAGAGGTTGGATGGGATGGTCTTTATCTCGGAAATATGATGAATCCTGGTGTTTATGTTTACTATATCAACTACGCGGGTCATGAAAACTCCTACATTGTAACTAAGGGAGTGAAAGGAAGTTTGACGCTGTTGCGTTAAAATTTAATCTGAATACCTGATTGCCGCCCGGAGTAATTTGAAACCTCTTATAGCCACCCTTTTCAGGAATCCTTGTTAAATCCCGGTTAATCTTTACTTCGATCCCTCACAGTTGCGGGCAAGGTATCATCAGGTTGCGCTGGCCGCGCGTGATGAGTTTACCGGTGTAGATCAATGCTATCTCATAAGCCCCGCGGGCAGTACTGGCGGGAGACAAGTTGGAAATATTAATGTCATAAGTAAATCCAAGTGTGAAGCCCCAGTATTCCATTCGCGCACCCGCTATCACCGCGTCAGGTATAGGATCGGCTACACGCGTCCATGCTCCGATTGAAAAAGCTGTTGGAACATCCCAATCCTTATCGCTCAACCTGAACTGAACATAGGTGCCTGCATTCACCTGCCACGTGCCGCCCTGGTACATTCCCAATGCACTGGGCAGCAGGTTAACCCTCCTGTGTAAAGCTATTTGGGTTCCCAGATGTCCGACATATTTTGCGCTGATCCTGTATTGCGAGCCTGAGAGGAAACTTATTTGCGGTTGAAGAATGTGATAATAGGCGCCACCGGCATAGAAATTGAATTTTTTATTGGCCACAACGTGATACATCAGTCCTGCTGCAAGGTCAAAGCCCGGATTTGAGCGATTGTTCACCACCTGCGATGACACCGGATTAATTGTCGTCACTTGGTATTGGTCGGGTAATACAAGCTTATCCCCGTTAAGTTTTTGCTGAAGGTATGCGGCCTGTAATCCAAGAATCAGCGCATGGTTTTTTTTCCAGCCGAGCGATTTCCGATAGCCGACTGACAGCGCAAGATAGTTAGTCCCCAATTCAATCGTGCCTGCTTTGTCATTAAAAAACTGCAAGCCAACGGCAAGATAATCCTGCCTCATCCTGCCTTTCATGAATGAAGCTTCTGCTGAAACCGCAATAGTTCTATATTGATTTGTAACGCTGCCCCACTGGCTCCGATAATTCGCAACGATCCGATAATCTCCCGAGTAAAAACCTGTGAGCGCAGGATTGAGATTAAGCGGTGATGAATTGTATTGCGAAAAATGTACATCCTGCGCAAAGCCTGTAACCGTAAGCAGTAAACCGTAAACAATAAACAGTCTCCAAGCCAAAGCCCGATAACGTTTAACATTTAACCTATAGCTTGCCTCACCTAAGCACCGCCACATCACCCTTCAATGTTTTTGATTTGCCGCTCACAAAATTTGCGACAGCATAGTAAACGTAAATGCCTGCATCCACAATCATCCCGCTTTTATTGGTGCCATTCCAAGATTCGTTCATATCCTTCGTGCTGAAAACTTCATTTCCCCAGCGGTCAAAAATGTGCAGTTCCAATGATGTGAGCTTAGGACTTCGGGGTATAAAGAAGGCATTCGGTCCCGGGATACCCGGGGTGAACGCAGTAGGAATGAAAACAGAATTTTCATCTGACAATATCTTCACGATAACCGATGCCGTCCCGATGCAACCGTTTGAATCAATCACGGTGACGGTGTAGGTATCTATCTGCGTTGGGTAAACTTCCGGTACGGCACACGTCAAGCAAGTGATCGTTCGATCTGGCGACCATAAATAAGAAGTGATAAATGATTCCGTGGAAACATTCAGATGCACGCTATCTCCGCGAAAAATTGTGGTATCGGCAGGAATTATTTCAACCGCAACCGGATCTCCGATGTTCACCAGCGTTACGTAAGCAATAGCACTGCAACCAAGCGTGTCCGTTACGGTAACAGTAAATGAACCTGCGGAAAGGTCAACGATACTGTCAATATTTTTATCATTGCTCCAGTCAATATCATAGGGAGCTGTGCCACCTGATATACTGACTTCAGCCCAGCCGTTTCCAAGCTGGCAGGTTTCATTGCCGTAGGAATTGATTTGCACAAGAAGGTCCGAAGGGGTTGCGCAGGAACCATTGCAGGTTCCCCGGGTAGGCGTTCCATCGGTTTGCCATCCGGCCATTCCATCATTTGGGCGAAACATAGACAAGCCTGCACCTGCCGCCTTTCCAATGTAGGCGATCTCAGTTCCGGGTGTCATGTCCTTTGCGGCTTTCAAAGAACTAACACTGCATGATGAAGGAACACAAGGCTGGCTTGCGTAAACGACATTAGAGCCAAGCTGATTTGCCTCTCCGGTAGCTGCCGTCCAAAAGACTGCATCTGCAACGTTTCCGCTCTGATCATACAAGGCAACCCAGCCATAATCGTTATTAAGCGACCACTGACCCGGCCCGCAAAAGTTTGATGATCCGCAATAAGTATTCACCACAAAATCCGCATTGGAAACATTGGCGCCTCCGATAGTAAAAAAGCCAAGAGGTGGAATAACCGTTCCTGCCGGGAAAGAAAAAGTTCCTGAATTAGCCGCATCCGTGCTCGACCCCAGCATATAACAACCGATATCGATGCTGTCACAACGACTTGCATTGTAAATTTCGATCCATTCTTCCCCGAACGACTGGTTATTGCAATCCGCCAGCGATTGGTAAAACGGATCTGAAGGGTCCGCAGCGGGATTAATGAACACTTCATTGATAAGCACCTGCCCTATTGATGTGAACGAGAGCAAGACCAAGGCAAGCAGAACCTGACCTTTCATAAGACTTCTAACATTCAACAATGGCAAAACTCAAAAAATTTTAAGGTCTCAAAACTATTATTTTTATACGTGCCCTTCGGATTGCATTACACACAACTTTACTGTTATAAAGCACTATGGATTACGGAATTTGTGAGCTGAGTGTAGTTCCGCTGAGAGCTGAGCCCAATCATAAAAGCGAAATAATCT
>CAYOYI010000092.1:5070-11781 GCA_964408105.1 uncultured Chitinophagaceae bacterium
CGCGTTGTTTCTAAAAAACAGGAGTGGGTAAGGATTACGGCAACTTATGATGATTACGAGGGCTGGCTGGATAAAAAACAGCATCAGGCAATTACCAAAACTTATCTCCATGAACTTGCTGGAGAAAAACAGCCAGTAGCGCTTGACGTAGTGAGCATGGCGCTGAGTTCGGTCAGACAGTTGCCCGTGCTTATCGGCAGCACACTGCCCTCATTTGACGGGATGAACTTCAAGCTAAAAAATGAGAAGTTCGTTTACAACGGACAGGCCATCACGCACGGAAATGGCAACGATTATGATCATGAAAAAATACTGGAAAAGTGTGCATTGAAATACCTTCATGCGCCCTATTTATGGGGAGGCAGGAGTCCGTTTGGCATTGATTGCTCAGGATTCACACAAATGGTTTTCAAACTCATGGATGTAAGGCTCAAACGTGATGCTTATCAGCAAGCGCAGCAAGGAAAGGATATTGGCTTTGCAGACCTGGCACAAGAAGGAGACCTAGCTTTTTTTGAAAACAAGGAAGGAAAAATTTCTCATGTAGGTATCATTTTGAAAAATAAAAAGATCATTCATGCTTCCGGCTGTGTGCGTATTGACAAAATCGATGCCTATGGCATTTTTAATGAAGAAACAAAAAAGTATTCGCATAATTTAAAGGTGATAAAGAGAGTACTGTAGGCGCAAATGCGATTTATATTTGTTTACATGTTTACGGTTTACACGTTTTTAGTTCCAATTCCACTTTTAACGCGTAAACGTGTAAACACGTAAACCGTAAACCTTTAGATTTGAAAATCCTTTCCGCACAACAAATCCGCGAAGCTGATCAATACACCATCGAACACGAGCCGATAGCTTCGGAAGACCTGATGGAACGTGCAGCGGGTGTCTTTGTGAAATGGCTTTCTGAAAAATTTTCAAAAGGTCACCCTGTCAAATTTTTTTGCGGCATTGGGAATAATGGTGGTGATGGGTTGGTATCAGCAAGGTTGCTGGCTCTCAAGGGTTATAACGTTGAGGTTTTTGTAGCAAGGTACTCCCCTGCCCCTTCAAAAGATTTTCTCGCCAATGAACAAAAGCTCAGAGGCAAAGTAAAGCTCACTGATATCAATGCAGGTGACAGCTTTCCTGAAATCTCTGCGAGCGAGATTGTGGTTGATGCGTTGTGGGGATCTGGGCTGAACAGGCCGATTGAAGGTTTTTCAGCGGATCTTATCGCTTATCTCAATGACTCTCCTGCCATCAAAGTTGCAATCGACATCCCATCGGGATTATATGCTGACAGTTATAGCGATTCAACAAAGTTCAAAGCAGACTTCACGCTTTCGTTCGAGTTACCCAAGCTTTCTTTTCTGCTTCCGGAAAGCTCCGCTTATGCTGGAGAATGGACAATCAAAAGCATCGGAATTCATAGCGGATTTCTTTCTGAAGTTGTCGCGGAAAATTTCCTAATCACTGCGGAAATGGCTCGGTCAATTATTATTCCAAGAAAAAAATTCGACCACAAGGGGACCTTTGGCCACTCACTGATCATTAGTGGGAGCTATGGAAAAATGGGAGCAGCAAAACTTTGCGCAGAAGCCTGTCTTCGGGCAGGAGCAGGGCTGGTGACAGCATACATACCAAGATGCGGTTATCAAATATTACAAACTGCATTAAGCGAAGTAATGGTGATAACCGATAAACAGGAGCATTTTATTGGTGAAGTACCCGAATTAGAAATTTATAAAGCAATTGGTGCAGGTCCCGGAATCGGGACAGATAAACTTACGGTCAAAGCAGTGAAGAAGCTTTTGGAAAATGCAAATTCTCCTTTAGTACTTGATGCTGACGCACTAAATATCATTTCCGAGAATAAAGAATGGCTGAAACTGATTCCAGAGAATTCAATCCTCACTCCGCACCCGAAGGAATTTGAAAGATTGTTTGGAAAAAGTAAAAATGATTTTGAGCGGCACAGGCTGCAAAAAGTTTCGGCAAAAAAGTACAAGCTATACATTGTATTGAAGCTTGGCCACACAGCAATAGCTACTCCCAGGGGAGAAACTTTTTTCAACTCAACCGGCAATCCGGGAATGGCCACAGCAGGAGCGGGTGATGTTTTGACCGGAGTTATTACCGGCTTGCTCAGCCAGGGATATTCACCTCAGCATAGTGCTATACTTGGTGCTTTTTGGCATGGGCTTGCCGGAGATTTCGCTGCGGAAGAATTTGGACAGCTTTCCATGATTGCCAGTGACATTACAAATCATCTCGGGAATGCGTTTAAAAAAATCATCACGTAATTGACAACCATCTAATGAGATTTTATCTACCCACATTTTCAATTATTCTCTCCCTTGCCTCTCTGGCTCAAACCATCCCTTCTCAAAGAATTCATGATTGGAGCACCGCAGGATTTCAGGGAAATTCTCCTGAGGATATTATCTCAATCAACATTGTGAGCATCGGAGCGGCAAACGACAGCAGCACTGCTGCTGATGCGTTCATTCAGCAGGCAATTGATTCGCTGAATGGCAGATTCGGCATCATCTATTTTCCAGCGGGAATTTATCTTATCAACTCTTCTATCAATCTGCCCGATAGTGTCGTTCTGAAAGGAGCGGGTTCGGATTCTACAACATTGATTTTTGATTTCGGAGGCGCTCCTTCAAATTGTATCAACATTTCAAAAAGCCAGTCTGAGGTTTTAGATCCTTTCACAAAAATCATTTCAGGGTATCAAAGAAGTTCAAGCCTGCTTACCGTAGCGGATGCAAGCGGCTTCAATGAAAATGATTATGCAGAGATCAGACAGAATAATGGAAGCTGGGATACACAACCCGCCAGCTATGCGGAGCAATGCGTTGGGCAGATGGTGAAAATAAAATCCGTTTCAGGAAATACTCTGGAGATCGAACCTGTTCTCAGGATTGACTTTGACACCCTGTTGAATGTGGAAATAAGAAAAATACGGCCAGTTGCCAATGCCGGTGTAGAGTGTCTGAAAATGATAAGGGGTGATAGTTCGGCCTCCCCTTCCGTTTACAATATCCATTTTGATTTCGCAGTCAATTGCCGGGTAAATGGAGTTGAAAGTGCAAAGAGTATGGGGGCGCACGTGCTAATTCAATACAGCAAGAATATCACCGTAGCAGGCTCATACTTTCATCACTCCTTTGGTTATGACGGGTCAGGAACGCGTGGTTACGGAGTTTGCCTGCGTCAACATGCAAGCGACTGTTTAATTGAGAACAATATCTTTCAATTTCTGCGACACGCTATGATGACCAAAGAGGGAGCCAATGGAAATGTATTTGCCTACAACTATTCCCGTGAACCCAATCGTAGTGAACCGATCCCGGACTTTTCCGGTGATATTTCAATTCACGGGCATTATTCCTTTGCTAATCTTTTTGAGGGCAACATCGTCCAGAATATAATCATTGATCATTTCTGGGGACAATCAGGCCCATACAATACATTTTTCCGAAATCGGGCTGAACTCTATGGAATCCTGATTACCGGAAATTCTCCTTTCACATCTAATCAGAATTTTGTCGGGAATGAAGTGACGAATACAGCTCCATTACTTGGCAGCTACATTCTCATGGGTGCTGGACATTTTGAACACAGCAATAACATTAAAGGAAACATCACTCCAGCTGGCACTGATACTCTACCGGAATCATCTCTGTACCTTTCTTCCAAACCTGAATTCTGGGATTCAACTGCATGGCCTTCAATCGGAATTCCTGTTTCACCGGGTTCAGGTAGCAATCCTGCTCAACAACGATTCCTTAATACCGAGCCGCTAACTGTTTGTGAAATACAACATGATTCAATTCCCGATACAACTGGAACCTATGTTCATAATATTTACGAGGCTCTGCAGATTCAAATCTTTCCGAATCCATCAACTAATTATCTAAACATTGTGGTTCAGTCTGAATTAAGCCAACCCTGCGAATTAAGTATTGCCGACATTTTTGGAAGACAACTCCTGACGGAAAAATTTCAAATTCATAACGGGGAAAACAGCAAAAGACTCTTTTTTCCGTATAACATGCAAAACGGAGTGTACCTGATCCATCTAAAGATCAACGACAATCTGTTCCGGTTCAAAATTTTTAAAACCAACTATTGAAATGAAGAGAAATAAGATAGCGATCATTGGCGGAGGTAATCTTGGCGTATCACTGGCCGAAGGATTTCTGAAATCAGGAATTTCCGGGCCACGCGACCTTACGGTCACAAGACGAAAAGTACAATTGCTAAAGCCGCTGAAAGATGTTGGCGTCAGCGTTCATGCCGACAATGCAAAAGCAGTAAGTGATGCATCAACCGTAATTCTTGCCATCAAGCCCAAGCAACTCATAGATGTTCTTAAAGAAATCAAGCCCGCTCTTGATCCGGATAAGCACGTTTTAATTTCGGTGGTAACCGGTGTTTCAATTTCAGAAATAGCCAATGCTGTAGGCACGAAAATTATCCTGTTCCGCGCTATGCCGAACACCGCCATTGCCATCCGGGAATCCATGACGTGCCTCTCGACTAAAAACGGAACTCAGCAGCAAAAAGAGTTCGTGATGTCATTGTTTGAAAAACTCGGCAAAGCGATTTTCATAGAAGAAGAATTAATGGCGGCTGCAACAGTACTTGCAGCTTGTGGCATTGCCTATTCTTTGCGCTACATCCGCGCTGCATCGCAGGGAGGAATAGAGATCGGTTTTGACGCAGCCACGGCACAACTTATTGCTGCGCAAACCGTGAAAGGCGCTGCATCACTGTTGCTGGAGAGAGGCGAACATCCTGAACGGGAGATTGATCGCGTGACAACTCCGCAAGGTTGCACGATTGCGGGCATCAACGAGATGGAGCACCAGGGGTTCAGCTCCTCGCTCATCAAAGGGATCATGACTTCTTATAAGAGCATTGAGAAGCTGGTGTAGTGACTATCATGCATATTTCGTCATGCAGAGCGACAGAGAAGCATCTCAAAGTTGAAGATTCTTCGCTCCGCAAAGCCTTCGCTCTGAATGACGTATGTTTAAATGCTTACATTAACCATACGGTTGCAATTTCAGTAGCTCTCTGATGCTAATCCTCCCCTTTTCAATCTCGCCATCTTTTGCGTCAACGATACGCCAGTCCATGTATCCATGCCACAATGGTTCTGACTCCACCATAATGCATCGAAGCTCCCCGGACTCAAATGAGCATCTTCCCTGAACGGCCTTCAGCAATTGCTCATCTTGCAAATGACCGTCACCGAAATTCCACCCAAGAACAATTCCTGCAACTATCTCCCCATCTCGCCAACCGTATTGCTCAATATCATGCACTGCCCTGGGAACCAGCAACTGCAATGCTCTCCCGTGCAGATGCATCGAGCGGAATGCAATCACTTTTGAAACGAGCATTTTAGCAGTTTCCTCGTCATAAAACCTGGCTAATTGCTTCATTACAGTTGGAGTTGATTTCACCAGATGCTCATCAATTTTGTCCTCGCTGGTTCCTTTGAAAAGCCATATACTGTAAGCCCAGTTTCCCGCGTAGTAGCGCATAGACAGCAGGAACGAAACCCATCGCGGGAAGAAATTTCCAACCACAGGCACCACTATCAACGAACTCGCCAGCACTGCGATTAATGCAGGTGAATGAATATCAAACAGCCACATATCCGCGTGATGCCCGAACAGCACAAACGCTCCGTACACCATGATCACATTCCATTCAAGAGGAACACCCATTGGTACGCAAGCGGTGATGTGCAGATGAAAAATGAACATGATCGCCAGCCCGATAAGCGTCAGTTGTCCGCCTGTGCCGAAGATCAGCAGCAGCGGGAATCCGTATTCCAGCAGGGTTCCGAAATGCGCCATGCTATGAGCCAGTTTTCCCGGTCGCAAATCAGCAGGATAATTTTTGTACAATTGTTTTTTGAACCAGTCCCATCGCAGCAAGGGATGATTGCTGAGCATCACACAAACAACCGATGGAAAATGTCGCGTCAGTTTCGAGCTGGCAGCTCCCCACCAAATCGCCAGCCAGACAATTTTAGCTCCGGCAATTTCTTCTCCGGCAAAGAGAAAGCAAATCAGCGCTATTAAAAAATGTTCCGAGCGTGCAGCGAGGTAAATTGTTTTATCCAGTAAACCCAAGGTCACGATTAGGGCAATAACAAGAACAATCAATTGCGTAGTAACTTCTGAAGCAATCAATGCTCTGCTAAGAAATGCCAGCAGCGCAATGTATAGTGCTACATCCAGCCAATTCCTTTTGTCACCACCAATTAATGGCAGCTTAGGAAAGAACGGCAGCTTGATGGTACCCGGACGGGCGAAATAAAGTATCCCTCCAATAGGCGGAAAATATTTTCCGGTGAGCGGTCCACTGCCGCTTCCTAAACCCATTACTTCAAACAACATACTCCAGAGAATAAATTTCTCCAGCGCCTCAGGCTTAAACCACCACTCTGAAATCTCCCCTACTCCGCCAAGATCATTTGAAAAGGTGCAGAAGAAAATCCATGTAGCAACATAAATGAGAATTTTCAAAACATAAAATGCATAAACCGAAAGCGGAGCGCCATACCCTTGCGTGATCCAGGCGACACATAGCATCCTAATGCGTTCTGCAAAAGGCTTATTGGACCACTGGTTATAAGTAAAAGGAAGCGGTTGGGGCGAAAAGAGTTTCATTCTTCAATTTGCAATTAAAGAT
>CAYOYI010000093.1:0-11692 GCA_964408105.1 uncultured Chitinophagaceae bacterium
AGAATTAATAGTTGATGTGGTTGTGCCGAAATAAAGGCAATACTTCGTTGATGTCCCGCCTCTCATCACTGACATAATATTGTTATTAAAACTTATTCCAGATGCAATGCCCGTCTGGTAGAATCCGTAAACCGTGCTGCTTGTGGCAAGGCTGTTATCCAATGAAAAGGTGTTGTGGAAAAAGAAAACCCCGTCAGAGCTGGAATTATAGACCCCATATACGGTTCCATTGTTGTTGATGTCATATATCAGGTTATTGACTATGATATTCTGACTCCCAAATGCAGCATCGTTTGATGACAAATAAAACACGTACACAGCACCGGTATTGGAAGAAGCATTCCCATGCGTATTGTGAATCCTGTTCTTTTCAATCAGCAAACTTTCACTGTTCCCGGAAATGTAAAAGCCGTAAAATGTTGTGACCAGAGTTCTGTTAGGGCGGGAAATATCACTGCCGGAAAATTGTGTGCCCTGATTTTGCGCCATGTAAACTCCGTAGGCATAAAAATCCCGGATAGTATTATTTATAAACTTATTGCCGCGCGCAGGATCAATTGAAGCACCATTAAGAGAAACCCCGTAATAACCGCCAATAATGGTATTATTTGAAAAAGTATTGTTGTTGGCAGAATTTCCACCGGTTGCCGGTGAGGTGGTGGAATTAACACAAACAATTCCCACCGAATAAGAACTGATCGTGCTGGTAACCGCTGACACATCAATCGTGCAGTTGCTGATAGAGTTGCTGTCTGCAGTATTCATTAAATGCACTCCCCATCCGTAGTTAAGATCAGTGGAAACGACATTCAGGTGGGCGAAATGAACATGTTTTGCTCCGTCAAGTCTCAGAACGTGACGATTACTTGCAGTAGGAGCATAGGTAAGTGTGTTTCCGTTTCCGTTGAATGTAATGATGTTCGTTGCGCTTGCTCCATTGATAAAAGGAACAGTAAGCTGCTCAATGTAAGGTCCGCTTCCTGCGGCAACATTGAAAGTCACTGGCCCAAGCACTCCGCATGACATGAGCAAGTCAATCGCTTCCGTAAAGCTGTTGAAGTCGGGTGACGGTCCACCGATGGTATAGCTGCCTGAAAGTGATGAGCAGACAATAACTTCTGCAGTATCATTAGTGAAATCTTCATCGGCTATTCCATTGGGCGATGAAGTCCATACTTTAATTCTTGAAGTGCCGGCTGGAAAGTTGTAGCTGCCGATCGTAAGCGAAGCAATAGTTTGATCGGTGGCCAGCGAACCGCTCCATGCGTAAGGTGTTTGCAAAACGCCATCAACGCTCCAGTTGATCGTTGTATTGGTAAGCGTATTGATCCCGAAATTCTTCAACGTTACTGAAACGTTGTTCACGCCAGCGCTTAGCGGATTCACCGGGGCGACAACATCGGTAACTCCCGCATCCGTATTATGCAAAAAGAAAACTTTGATGTCATCAATAGCCATTTCACTGAGGCTACTGCCGGTTGCGCTCCTGAATCTGATGATGATAGTATCTCCTGCGTATGAGTCAAGGACAACGGTCTTCTTCTGCCATAGATCAAGATTATCAGTAAACCATGGAATAACATCATCAGTATAAGTAAATCCTCCATTATTGGAAACATCAATATGCAGGTCGCCCATTTGGGAGCCATACATGTGATACCAGAATTCAAGCCTGAAATTGGTAACTGCAGACAAGTCAATAGGAGGTGACGTAATTGCTGCCGTCACGTTGTTGCACGATGAGCCTGTTGTTTCCGTGTAAAGATATTTTCCAACCGTAGTTCCGGTGGTGTGATCAAAGGAAGGCCCGGTACCGGATGAAGAAGTCTGCCCTGAAAATACGGTCCAATCCATGTGATCAATAGTGAGATTGGTCCATCCACCGCTCAAAACGCACACACTGCCGCAAGTTCCCGGGCATGTGACAAACGTTTCAAAGTTTTGGGTGTATGGAAAAGTAGTTACCATCTGGGCAAATGACATCTTCACCCCGAAAATCAATACAAAAACAAGGACGGTTCTAAGTCTGAGAAAGCAAGTTTTCATTAGTAATGGTTAAAATAATTTGATCGCGTCAGGCGGGTGCCCAACCGTTTCGAAATATACTTATTATTTAAGGAAAATCTAACTAATCAGATGCCGGAAATTTCTGACCAGGAGGCAGCTGCGAACAACTCCGGTTGTCTTTCCTTCTGTTCAAAATTCAGGAGCCACTTTTTACGCCATAATCCTCCCGCATAGCCCGTAAGGTCGCCATTAGCGCCAATCACACGATGACAAGGAATAATAATGGCAATTTTATTGGAACCATTTGCAGTTCCCACTGCCCGCGTAAGGTTCTTGCCTCCGGCTTTCAAGGCAAGGTCAAGATAGCTGACTGTCTGGCCATGCGGAATGTCGGACAATATTTTCCAAATTGATTTTTGAAAATCCGTGCCTTCGGGATCAAGCAGTACAGAAAACTTTTTTCTTTTTCCGGTGAAATATTCATCAAGCTGCTGGATGCATTCTCCTAAGATACCAGAAGTTTCCTGGGGTATATCGGCCTTTTCATCTAAGAACAGCACTTCGCGAATTCCACTATCGCTGGCTTTGATTTGTAACTTGCCAAGAGGTGAGCTATAAACTACTGATTGAAAATTAATAAAGCTCATTACTTATTGTAAAGTGACTTATAAGTGCTGCTGAAAGCCGGCCAATCCGTAACCCGAAAATGATTATCCCCAAAATATTTTAAGATGGGATCCAACTCTTCGGAACCTCTATAGCCGGGAATTGCCTGTATGGTGTTGGCTCGCTCGTCCAGAAAAACTATAGTAGGAAAACTTAGTCTTTCACCGGCAAGCTCGACTGCAAGCTCATTGTATCCCCTATTGCCCTGTTCAATAAATGCAAACGTCTTATCACGAAATTTGATGGAATCTCTCTGCTCTGCATTGAATTTCACCGGGTGATATTTCTTGTTAAGATAATCTGCAATGATAGGGTCTGAAAAAGTGGTGGCATCCATCTTCTTGCACCAGCCGCACCAGTCTGTGTACATGTCAATGAAAAACTTTCGGGGCTCCTTTTGGTTCAAGGCATAGGCATCTTCGATGGTGAGCCAATTTACTTTTGATCCCTGAATTGACTTTTCATCCTTACCCAAAAAGCCAGATGTAGCGATGACAATTATGGCAGAGAAAGTAATCGACAGAAAACTCTTTGAGTTCATAAACGCGTAAACTTAGGATTTCCCATGTTGTAAATCATCCGACACGCTACTCACAACGCACTACGTCTGTATCACACCCGAATTGAATTGGCGCGTGGCAGGCGCATGATTGGCGGCTTCAATGCCCATAGAGATGACCTTGCGCGTTTCTGCCGGATCAATGATCTTATCAACCCACAATCTTGCGGCTGCATAATAAGGCGTAGTGCGGCTTTCATATTTTTCGGTGATCTCGACAAGCAGCTTCTTCTTATCCTCTTCTGAAACCTCCTTGCCTTTTGCACCGGAGAGTTGTATTTGCAGCAAGGTATTTGCTGCCTGCTCGCCACCCATCACGGCTATTTTTGCTGTAGGCCAAGCCACAATAAGACGTGGATCATAAGCTTTGCCGCACATGGCATAGTTGCCTGCACCATAGGAGTTGCCGGTGATGATAGTGAACTTTGGCACAACCGAATTCGCAACCGTATTCACAAGCTTTGCTCCGTCTTTGATGATACCGCCATGTTCTGAACGTGTGCCCACCATGAATCCAGTTACATCCTGTAAGAACACTAACGGCACATTCTTTTGATTACAGTTCATGATGAAGCGCGCAGCTTTATCTGCAGAATCTGAATAGATCACTCCTCCAAACTGCATTTCACCTTTGGTTGTCTTCACTACCGTACGTTGGTTGGCAACGATCCCGACCGACCAACCGTTAATCCGTGCGTATCCGCACAAGATGGTTTTTCCATAGCCGGCTTTATATTCATTGAATTCAGACTTATCAACTATTCTTTTTACGATATCGAGCGCATTGTAAGGTTTCTTATTCCCTTCGGGGAAGATGCCATAGAGTTCCTTCACATCCGCTTCCGGCTCAGCAGGCTCGATACGATTAAACCCTGCGGACTTAGGTTTCCCAAGCTGGCTCATGATACTGCGGATGGTTTCAAGGCAATGCTTATCATCCTTACATTTATAATCGGTGATACCGGAAACTTCTGTTGTAGTTGCCGCACCACCCAATGTTTCCTTGTCAACGTCTTCACCTATAGCTGCCCTGACAAGGTAAGGACCTGCCAGAAAAATGGAACCTGTTTTCTCCACGATCAGCGCTTCATCACTCATGATCGGCAGGTAGGCTCCCCCAGCAACACAACTTCCCATAATTGCCGAGATCTGAGTAATACCCATCGATGACATCACAGCATTATTGCGGAAAATCCTGCCGAAATGTTCCTTATCAGGGAAAATCTCGTCTTGCATCGGCAGATAAACTCCAGCGCTGTCAACCAGGTAAACGATCGGCAGGCGGTTCTCCATGGCAATTTCCTGGGCCCGGAGATTTTTTTTGCCTGCAATTGGAAACCACGCGCCAGCTTTTACCGTTGCATCATTGATAACAACCACACACATTCTTCCGGAAACATAGCCAAGTCCGGTAATCACACCACCGGCAGGACAACCTCCTTCGTCCTCATACATTTCGTAGCCGCAAAACTCACCCAACTCAAGGAAGGGCTTGTCACTATCAATTAACCCCTCCAAACGCTCGCGCGCTGTCATCTTGCCCTGGTCGTGTTGCTTCTGGATATTTTTCTTTCCGCCCCCGAGAAAGATAGTGTCGAGCTTCTTCTTCATCTGGGAGACGAGAAGCTTCATAGCATCTTCATTCCGATTGAATTCCAGGTTGTGTTTCATGCGGCTGCAAACTTAAAAAGAAAGATGCGAGGTTGGTAAATGCATAACCTTCTCAGGGTATGAGGTTGATTTCAACAGATTGTGAGAATTTTATAATTGCAGACCATGAGAAAACCTAAGAAAATTGTCAAAAAAAGAAAAATGGAAAACAACCGCATTTTTCTTATCGGCCTGATGGGCAGTGGTAAGACGCATTGGGCGCAAAGACTTGCGAAAATCTTGGGGTGGAAATTCGTTGACCTCGATAAACTCATCGAGGAAGAAGAAGGATTGAATATTCCGGAAATATTCGGGCAATACGGAGAACATCATTTCCGAAATCTTGAAAAGAAATACCTTTCGAAGATTTCGGCTATGAATGATGTGGTGGTGGCGGCTGGCGGTGGCACGCCCTGTTTCAATGGCAATATGGACCTGATGAATAAGATGGGTGAAACTTATTACCTGCAAGTAAGCGTACCAACAGTGGTTAGTCGTCTCGAGAAAAAAATTGAGGGAAGGCCGCTCTTGCAGAATAAAAATAGCAATGAATTGCTTTCGTTTTTGACAAAGCAATTAAAAGAGCGTGAACAATTTTACCTTAAAGCAAAGCACGTAATTGATGAAGAAAAACTGGATGAGAAAAAACTGAAGGAGCTGTTTATTCTGGAAAGCTCTTACGACAGATAGGCGGCATCCCCCTTGCCGTTGAATTCCACCGTTACCAATTCCTTCATTGTTGTTGAAAGGCTGAGTCCCACGTAATCGGCCCTGACCGGAAAGAGTTTATGCTGACGGTCAACCAATACCGCGATCTCTATCTTTTTAGGAGCATACTCAAGCATTGGTTGTAGAGCATAACATAACGTTCTGCCGGTATTACCTACATCATCTACCAGAATCACTACCTTGTTCTGAAGACTTTTAGGATCGAAATCAAATTCAGGCTCTGTACCGGAAGGCTTTAACTTGTTGATTGAGATATAATTGAGTGAAACCTTGATGGAAGTGATATCTTTTAGATCTGAATATATTTTCTCCGCTAACGAAAACCCTTTGTCACGGATACCGATGATATGCAATTCCTTTTCCTCATAGTTATTTTCCACGATCTCATACGCGATGCGCTTAATCTTCTGCTGAATATCGCTGCGGGATAATATCTGCGTGCTCTTGTCCGACATCTGTTTGCTAAACGGCAAAACTAATAAACCACAATCTTACCGGAGAGTCGTGTGCTCGTCTCATCAACCAGGCGAAAAAAATAGATGCCGGAGTTTGAATCCGGGATGTTGTAAGTTATTGTTCCTTTTCTTTCGGCCAGACTGATCTTGTCAATTTGCTGCCCAAGCATATTGAGGATGACTACCGAAAATTTACCTTCAGCCTGTCCAAGGTCATAGATAATCTGGCTTTGTTCACGGAAGAAATTTGGGCGGAATACCAGCGAGAGTTTTTCATCACTTAAATCGGCTATTCCTGTGTAATAAAGACAACTTCCATCATCTAAGGTGGCTGTGCTGTCATAATTCACTGCTGTGCTGTCGGTACATCCAGGAATCAGGCAACTGCCGTCATCTACATTGGCAAGGCTATCGAAGTTGATTGCTATCGGATTGGTGCATCCCGGAAATGAATCTATGCAGCTACCATCATCGATTGTTGCATCGGGGTTATAATTCCATGCAGTCGGGTCAGTGCATCCCCTGACTTGAGGCGGGATCATCATCGCATCACAGCCTGATACTTTTCCGTAACCATAAGTATTATTAGGTACTGCACCCGTGAACGTGTCCATTCTTGCGGAAAGCAAGAGTGCATCTTTCACTTGGCGGTAAGTGGCTGTGGGATTTTTTTGCAAATACAAAGCCGCAATTCCAGCTACAACAGGGCTTGCCATTGAAGTGCCGCCATTACGGAAGTGCTTGCCGCAACGAGCGAGCTGATTGCGGTTATTATTCAATGAAAGTGTCACCTGCTGCGCATGAGCCGTTCCCAGACTTACATTACCGGTTGCTGAAATATCCGGTTTAATTATACCCACTCTATTAGGTCCGTGGCTCGAACTTCCGCCAATCATGCCGGGTGTGGCGGAATTAACGTAGGGCGTTGAGTCCACATCGTAATACATTTTCCGGTTCTCAAAATTTCCCACTGTGATCACTTTATCAGAGCAGGCATAGCTGGTGACAATTGTTTTGTTTTTATCCGGAGCTTTGTAATTCACAATATCCGGGCGGATGGTGCTATCAGGCAGGTTCAGGTAAACCATATCCGAAGTATTAATTGCAAGAAAGTTGTCGCTGCTGCTCCACAAATCAAACTTGCCGGAACCGGTAGTGATTAAACTGAAGTAATTGGATGTATTCGTTAAGCCGTTAATGAATATCTGGAGATTATATCGCCCTTCGATTATTGCGAGCGTAGTGCTGACCGCTCCGCTGAAACTTCCCTGCTGACCCAATTGAAAATTAAGAGAGGCTACCTGGCTGCTGTTAAAGGTGTAGTCTGCCAGCACGTTATAGAATTTAGTATGCGTTACATGATTCCAGTTTGAAGGATTGTCTTCACCGATTGCGAAGTAAACGTTATTAAAATCTGCTGTATCAGCCCAAAGTTCATACACCACCCCTTGAGAACCGCTGCGATATTTGAACCATGTGAAAGAGGTGTCCTGGTTCACCTCATACCCCAGATGATAGTTTGACCTGCCCTGGGAATTACCAGCAGCACAAACCAAAACACGCCCCGGCCTTTCTTCCAGCATAGCATCAATCATTAATGCTGTGGCATCCCTTCCATCATGCGAACCCCAATATGCACCAACACTTGCATTGATTACGCAAGGCTTTCCCATTGCATCAGCTTTTTTGAAAATGTAGTCAACCGCATCGAGGAAGGTACTAAGGAAAGGCCTTTGAAAATGGAAAGCCACAACAATCAAATCGGCATTCGGAGCCATTCCGGAATGATCTAATGTGCATGATCTACTATTACCGGCCGCAATTCCGGCAACTGTAGTCCCATGCCCGGGACTTGCTCCAACCGGCTCAACATGCGCACAGTTCCCTGCATTTATATCAAACTCATTACATTCAAAGCCATAATTGTAGGGCGTAGGAGGATTGTTGTTCGTTCGTTGGTCCCATAAGTATCTGATTCTCGTATCACCATTAGGTTTTCTGAAATCGGGATTCGCCAGATCAATTCCAAAATCAATTACACCTACGATAACTCCATCCCCTTTGTAAGAAGTATCCAGCGGAGCAAGTCCGTCATGGATCGGCTGCACGCAGTTGACAATCTTGGCTGTATCCATCAACGGAACAACAGGTATCTCACCGTTCTCTACATGAACAACCGCGGGTTCTTTTAAAAATGCATCCAGGTTATCAAGCGGTATAACTACCGAACTGTATTTGCCGTAACCGAATTTATAATTGCCGCCATGCTGCTCAACAGATTTTTTAATCATATCAAGATCGCCTTTTACGAACAAGTCAATCGTTGTCTTTTCCGGAGATGCGTTCTTCAGCATCTCCTGTGTGAAAAGATCTAACTGTGCCTGTCCAAAAGAGGAATAGAAAAAAAGACAAAGGGCAATTGAAAAAAGCGATCGCAGATTCATGTACTAAAATTTACGAAGGAAAAATTAAACAAACATGAAAACACGGGTGATAGTTTGCATGTTCTGAGTGTAAACATTATTTAGACAGAGTGGATTATTGTCTATTTTAGCGCACATCACAAAACTGAATTCTACTTCATGAGCCAGATAGTTTTTACAATCTTTTTGGTGGCCTCTTTTGCAGCTTTTGGATACACTTTCATGAAAATCCTGAACGTGCTTCGGGCTGCGAAAGGGATAGATCGTTTCGATAAAATAGGTGAACGCATAACAAATACATTGCTGGTTGCTTTCGGTCAATCTAAGATATTGCGTAAGCCTGTTGCCGGTCTTCTTCATGCAATTGTCTGGTGGGGATTTTTGGTAATCACCATTGGTACAGTTGAGATGATGATTGACGGGGTTGCGGGAACCGAACGTGTTCTTAGTTTTCTCGGCCCTGTGTACGACCTGATCATCGCGTCAGGAGAATTATTTGCCGCTTTAATTATTATCGCTGTGATTGTGTTTCTATTCAGGCGTTACATTATTCAGCCAAAGAGATTCACGGCACCTGAGATGAAACCATCATCAAAGATGGATGCTACCGTGATCCTGGCAATGATCTTTACGCTGATGGTTTCCCTGATATTAATGAATGTTGGTTACATCGGTTCAAATGAAGAGGTTCACGGTAGCTACCCAATCAGCGCCCTATTGATGCCCCTATTTTCGGGAATGGATTCACAAACGTTGGCGAACCTCGGCCATGTGAACTGGTGGATACACATCGTGCTGGTTTTGGTTTTTCTGAACATTCTCCCCTACTCGAAGCACTTCCACGTGATCATGGCGGTGCCGAATGTTTTCTTTTCCAGAATTGAACCTCGTGCCAAGCTGAGCAACATGGCCTCCATCACCAAAGAAGTGAAAGCAATGATGGATCCCAATGTTGATCCTTACGCAGCTCCTGCTGACCCTAATGCTGCACCACCGGAAAAATTCGGCATAAAGGATGTCACCGAAGTCACATGGAAACACATCGTTGACTCTTACACCTGCACCGAATGCGGCCGCTGCACGGAAGTTTGCCCGGCAAATAATACCGGCAAAAAATTATCCCCGAGAAAATTATTCATTGACTTAAGAAAGCGTGTCACCACCACCGGACCTGACTTTATCTCAGGTAAATCACAAACTGCAGATGGCTCGCCTTTAGTGAGCGATGATTTCATTTCTCCCGAAGAATTATGGGCCTGTACAACATGTATGGCTTGCATCCAGGAATGTCCCGTATCAATAGATCATGTTCCTTTCATCGTTGACATGCGCAGGAATCTTGTGCTCGAAGAATCAAAGGTTGCACCTGACCTGGCCAACATGTTTTCAAACATTGAGAACAACGGAGCTCCATGGGCATTCTCCCCGGAAGACCGCTTCAACTGGGCTCAAGGCCTGGACATTCCGGTGATGGCCGATGTGCAGGCAAAAGGCGAGAGTCCGGAAGTGCTTTTTTGGGTTGGCTGTTCCGGCTCGTTTGATGACCGCTCCAAATCAATCACCGTTTCCTTTGCGAAAATCTTACAACAGGCCGGAGTGAAGTTTGCCGTGCTTGGAAAAGAAGAACGCTGCACCGGTGATCCTGCGAAGCGTGCAGGCAACGAACTCACTTATCAAATGCAAGCACTTCAAAATATCGAAGTGCTGAATATGTACAATGTGAAAAAGATCGTCACCGCCTGTCCGCATTGCTACAACATTTTGCAAAATGAATATCCTGAGTTGGGCGGCAACTACCAGGTGATGCATCACTCCACTTTCCTGAAACAACTGATTGCTAAAGGAAAAATAAAAGTGAAAGATGATAATGAATTCAAGAATAAGAAAGTCACCTATCACGATTCATGCTACCTCGGACGCGGGAATGATATTTATGAAGCCCCGCGTGAAGTTATTTCATCATTGAACGCAGAAATAAAAGAGATGAAGCGCAGTCGCAGCAAGGGAATGTGCTGTGGTGCGGGAGGTGCACAGATGTTCAAGGAAGAGGAAAAAGGAGATACCCGTGTAAATATTTTACGCACCGAACAGGCATTGGAAACGGAACCTGATGTGATCGCATCAGCATGTCCGTTCTGCATGACCATGATGACTGATGGCATCAAGGCAAAGGAAAAACAGGGAAGCGTGAAAGTCTATGACATCGCAGAACTGATCGCGAAAGGAATCTGAATTGATTCGGTGATTCGGTAATGTGCAAATTCGATAATTGACTTTCATCACCAGATCACCGATTTATTAGAATTATCTTCATCCGCCAATATCTTTCTCATCTACAACAAAAGAAACTGGCTATCATCGAATCACCGAATTATCAAATCATCGAATCGGAAACATAAATGCAGCGGGAACTCATCATCACTGACCCTGTTTTCACTCAAAAGTCTCACAATGCTTTTGACAGGTTTCTGCTGCAGTTTATTGTTGATGAGCGTGACCTCGTTTTCCTGCATCTGATGATCAGGCTGTCCGTGATTTTTATGCCGGTTGCCGTTTATTTATTCATCCCCGGAAATTTCAGCTGGTGGATCGCAGTGCCTTACCTCGCCCTGAATTTCTACATGCTCGGGCCTTATATATTGATGTTGCATTGCACCAGTCACCGCAGACTTTTCAAAAAAGAATATGACTGGATGAATAAAATTATCCCGTGGGTGATCGGGCCTTTCTTTGGGGAATCTCCCGAAACTTATTACGGCCACCACCTCGGAATGCATCATCCCGAGAATAATCTCGATGATGATCTGAGCAGCACCATGCGCTACCAACGTGATAGCTTTCCGCAATTCATGCTCTACTTTGGGAGATTCCTCTTCCTCGTGCTCCCGGAAATATCCATGTACTTTACCCGGAAAAACAGGCAGAAGCTTTTGCGCAGAACATTGTCCGGTGAATTTGTTTTTATCCTCATGGTGATCCTGCTCGCTTTTTTCAATTTCCAGGCAACCCTCGCTGTATTCATCATTCCCTTCGTCTTCACCCGCTTCATGATGATGGCGGGCAACTGGGGGCAGCACGCATTCATTGATTCCGATGATCCGGCCAATTGCTACCGCAACTCCATCACCTGCATCAATGCAGGCTACAACAGAAGGTGCTTCAACGATGGCTACCATATCATTCACCATTTGAAACCATCCCTG
>CAYOYI010000094.1:0-11636 GCA_964408105.1 uncultured Chitinophagaceae bacterium
GGTAAGGTTTGGATCTCAGGCTTCTACGGATTAACGATTGGCACCGGGCTCAGCCAGGTGCGCACCAACGCAACATGGATAGCATCTCTCGCCAGTCCGGATACGACCACCACATTCGTGAGAAGTCCTGAACGCATAGGGGCAAAAACTTTTCCCAATCCCATAGCAAATGATTTCTCGGTTGAGTTTGAATTACCTTCTTCAAAGGTGCTTGACATCTCGCTCTATGACAGCAATGGAAGGCTGGTGAAAACTTTCATCCATGACAAGGTGAAAGCAGGAAGAAACAAATTTTCATTTTCAATAACTCCGCTTGCCGCAGGTACCTACTTCCTGAATATTCTGGACGGAGCGAACGTTGTGGTTTCTGAAAAGATTGTGAAGCAATAATTTCCGGCTCACCTTCACACTTCGACTCCGCTCAGTGTGACAACGCTCAATACTATCTTAACAAAGAAAATGCTCCTGACAATTTCTGCTGTGTGCCATCAATCATATCAACCACAGCATAATAGATGTACGTACCGGTTGGTTGCGGTTTGCCTTTATATTCTCCATTCCATGGCATAGTTGAATTATGCACCAATTCTCCCCAGCGGTTATAAACTCTGAATTCTCTTACTTCCCCTGAACCTCCGAATATCAATATTTCAAACTCATCGTTATTCCTGTCATCATTCGGTGTAAAAGCATCCGGCACTTTGGGCGGAATGATTTCCGGCAACACGGTAATGGTTACGCTATCGCTGCCCGAACATTCCTGCTGATCATAGAAAGTCACTACGTAGGTAGTCGTCATCGTTGGATTCGCAACCGGTGACTGGCAGTCTGTGCAGCTTAATGAATCAGTGGGAGTCCAGAAAAATGATCCCGGAGGATTTCCTTCCACCGTGGCATTTAAGGTTACGCTTGTTCCGGTGATAATTGTCTGATCTTCTCCTGCATCCACAACATAGGGACTCAGGAACGTAACATTAATCGTATCGCTGCCCTGGCATCCGATTGCCGTGGTAACCGTGACCGAATAATCTCCGGTTTCAGAAACCGTAATGGTTGCAGTTGAATCATCGGTTGACCAATGATACACACTCCAATTTCCCTGGGCGCTGAGCGTGATATCAAATCCCTGACACACGCTTATATCCTCACCGAGATCAACCACTACCGGTGCGGGACTGCTGATGGTTATCGTGTCAAGCTTCACACAGCTATTACGATCCGTAACCGTCACGATATGAGTTCCTGCGCACAGGTTTGAACGGATGGAATTCGGCTGACCGGCATCTGACCACTGATAGGTGAAAGGCGGAAATCCGTTGGAGGGCAGCACTTCCGCATAGCCATCACATGAATATGAGCAGCGCGTGTCGCTTGTAATTGTATTCACCTGCATGTTGCAGCAAAGCGGGCCACCCGGAACCGTCACCACCGCAAAATTTTGACAACCCGCTGCATCGGTCACTGTTGCGGTGTATGTGCCCGGTGCAAGACCGGTGATGGTTGTGCCTGTTTGAGCATTGCTCCATATAATTGTGAGCGTTCCTGTTCCACCGGATGCGCTTACTGTTGCAGTACCGTCAGCTTCACCACGGCAAGATTCTGCAGTTGCATTCGTGCTGTTGATCACCGGCCCTGTTGAGGTAGCCAAAATGAATGAAGTATCTTCCGCGCAGTGTTGCACATCCGTGATGGTGACTGCATAAATTCCCGCACCGACTCCGGTTAAATCCTGGGTTGTCGCACCATTGCTCCATGCATAAGTATAATTACCTGAACCGTTTGAAACGGAAAGATCAATTGAGCCATTATTTCCACCGCAAGAAGGTTCGACTAACGAAGCCGTTACATTCAGGTCTGTATTATCAATAGTAACATTTACAGAATCAGCACCGGCAACGCATCCCGCAGAGTCAGTTGCTGAAATCACATACGTCTCATTCTGCTGTGGGCAAACAACGGGAGCAAGCGAATTAGAGTCACTCATCGCAGTCGTGGGCTGCCACACAAAATCTGCCTGGTAGCTGATCTCGGGATCGCTGAAAGTGATTGACCATCCGTTGAATGTTCCAAAACCAAAACCACCTGCCGATGCCGGCACGACAACAATTGACCACAGACCGTTTGAGGTGCAACCAACGAGGTTGTTGAAAGGCTGATTCGGCATGAAGTTTCCGGTGTAAGGAAGTGATGCAGTAGCAATATTGGTAGTTGAAGTCAGCGTAAAACAAGTGTTGACATAACCTGTGAGCGGATCAACAGAGGATGTAACTCCTGCAGGAACAAGAAGTATCCTTGTACCGTCAGGACATTGCAGATAAACATTGAGATCGCCAATGGTTTGCTGACCCGGAACCGGAAAGATAACAGTGCCAAAGAACGACAGCCCGGTTATACAGACCTGCGTAATTGAACCCGGGGTGATGGTGCTGATGTTGAGTCCTGTTACATTTATATTAATAGCTGTTTCAGAACCGAAAACGGAAGCAACTGTAGTGAATTCTGCATTGGAAAATGTCGCGGTTTTGGCTTCTCTCTTGATCACTTTTGCAGTCGCACCCAGTGTGGCACATTCTCCGGCACAAACGGTGATGTCCTGTCCCGCATCAACATTAAGCAACGGATCTTTGACAACAACTGTTACCGTATCACTACAAGATTCAAAGCCATTTGACATCACTACGATATAGTCTGTAGTTGTACGCGGACACACCGTGTGCGGCCCACCGCTGCTTCCTTGTCCGTATGAGTAATTATCATTTTGCCAAACGATCTCATAAGTGGGATCATTGAAATAGATCACAACATTATCCAGTCCCCAGTGATCGAAATCGGCTCCTGAATCATTATCCTGGAACCAACGAATTTGAGTGGTAGTTGAAATAGCATTTTGCGGCAGTTGAAAACACCAGTTGTTCCAATTCACCAGCTGCGGGTCTGTTCCGCCATTCGGGTCGAAATAATGGATCGTATTCCAGGTGACACCACCATCGGTGGAATATTGAAGGTAAACGCCCTCATCCGGTTCATCCGGACCTTCGCATGAACCCCCGCTGTTACCGGTTTGAGTGGCAAAAAGCAAATCAAAACACACGGTAACCCCTGCTGTGGCAGGAGTCAAATCATAAGATGTAGTCCTCAACAATCTTGGAACTCCGGAACTGTTCCCAAACCAAATATGTGTGGTGCCATCAACTCCGCTCGGGCTGCATGGATTTGTAAACAACGCCTGTTGGGTAGTATCCCAACCCACCGGCACACCTGAATCAAAGTTCTCCGAGAATACGGATAATCCCTGCCCCTGTCCCGCTGCATTCAGCACGGTGCAATCTCCGCAAATAACATCAAGATCGGTTAGTGAAGCGGTTACCTCACACTGTGAGAAACCGCGGAAAGAAATGGCAGTTAATACCGTTGTAAGTAATAGTAGTTTAAATCTCATGGCGATTATTTATTCTGAAATTTCAATACCAGTCAGCTCAAACTTGGTGAGCGACTTGCTTTTCACATTCAGCAACTTGTCAAGCGCATAAAAGGCTTTGTTCCTTTGGCTGCAATTCCCTTCTTGTGTTTCATTGGCAGCAAGGCGAACGGAAAACCAGCTTTCCGAGGTATCATCACAACTGATACACTTTCCGTCATACCAAAGCTGCTTGCTGAAATTCACTGTAATTGCGTTGCCGGTGAGGTTCACGAACTGAAATACTACCAGCTTTTTATGAATGTCATTGGCATCATCGTGACATTCAATGTGCTTGTAATTGACTTTGACCTCTGCTGAATTGTAATAATTTGTCCAATTGTCCTGAGCAAATGCCGAGATACCGGTCATCAGCAGCATTATTCCTGCGATTCTTTTCATGGCGAAAATTTTTGTGGCGTGAAAATAATAAATAGTCGCGGAATGAGGCACTAAATGAAGGGAAAAAGCCTCAGCCCGCCCCTCTCCTGTAGGAGAGGGTGTCCGAACTTTTCTTTTCCAAGAAAGATGCCGATGCGGAAGTTAATTGTCCTCACTGGCGGAAAATTTACAGTTCTTTCCACATAATCCTGATAATTAGTTGCGTTTCTCCTTGTGAAATCGTTTTTTTTGCAGCAACGATAAAATTTGAATCGCGTATAACTATAAACCTGAATCCAACCTGATGCAGCCAGCTTTTCGAATTGTGGTCATCGCCTTTATTACAGGGACATTTTGCCTGGGAAGTCCGTTGCCCTCAAGAGCGCAGCAGCCAGCCGTGAAGGATTCCACAAAGAAGAACATCATCTATCGTTTTTTTAACCAGTCGGAAAGAAGAAAGGTGCTAGTCTATCCTGTTGCGCACGTTTCTTATGATGAGCAAACGAGTTGGAAGTTTGGCGTGGATGGCAGAATCGCCTTTCGCATCGGGCGCGATCAAAAAAATCACCTTTCTTATATTGAATTCCCCGGCTTTTATTACACGCTGAACCGGCAATTGAATTTCAGGGTACGGGCAAGGCTATACCTGAACAATAACTACCGGGCGTTGCTTCTGTTCTCCTATAAAAAGTTTCCGGACAGCTTTTACGGAGTTGGCAACAACACCAACAACAACGACAAGGAGCATTATGACATGCAGACCTTTCATTTGCAGGCGGAATTCCTCCGCAGGCTGATCTCGAAAATTTATATAGGCCCTCATTATGAGTTTGAGCGCACGATAGATGTTTCGCACGGAGAAAACGGACTGCTTGCTCAAAATAATGTCGAAGGCAGCCGCGGATACCAGGTATCGGGGCTTGGGGTTACTGCTGAATATGACACAAGAGACAACGGCACCTTTCCAACTGCCGGTGAGAATATTGAATTCAACGTCATGATGTTCTCTCCGGTTTTGCAAAGCGATGAGGTGCTGATAAAATATGATTTCAAATTCAGGAAGTATATACAGGTTGCAAAACAGAAATCTCACATCATAGCAATGGACTTCAATCTTGTGATGCGCGATAATGACCCGCCATTCTCGCGGATGTCAACTGTTGGAGAAGTGATTCGCGGATTTAACAAGAACCGCTTTCGCGACCGCAACCGCATTCACGGACAGCTTGAATACCGCTTCCCGATATTCTGGAGATTTCGCGGAGCGGTTTTCTTCGCGCTGGGAGATGTATTTGAAAATACCTCTGACCTCTCGCTTTCCAACCTGAAATATGCCGGTGGCGCAGGAATTCGTCTTGTGTTGGATAAAAAAGAAAAACTCAGCATTCGTTTTGATTATGCTGTGGGCAAGGATTGGGCGAATGGCTACTACCTGGGTATTAACGAGGCGTTTTAATTTTACCCCTTTATGTTTCCCCTTAAGGAGAAAGGCTGTCGCGCAAGCCAGACTTACAGCAAAACCCGCTACTTTTGGCGTCCCGATAATTCTAAATTTTTATAGATGAAAGCCGCACCAGATACTGTTGTTAAAATCACTTATGAACTGAGAACCGAGCCTGAAGGCGACATTTTCGATTCGGCAGACCGCGATAACCCGCTTACCTTTTTGCACGGGCATAAGAACCTCCTCGATAAGTTTGAAAAGAATATTGAAGGACTTGTGGCAGGCGATCAATTCAAATTTGCACTTACCCCACTTGAAGGATATGGCGACTATGACCTTGAGGCTATGGTGAAACTGGACAAAAGTATGTTTGCCGGACCCACTCCGCAACCAGATCTGCTTGCTATCGGCAATATGATACCACTGCAGGATCAGCATGGCAACCAGTTTGAAGGGCGCATCACGAATATTTCAGAAACTGAAGTGGTGGTGGACATGAACCATCCGCTTGCGGGGAAAACGCTTTATTTCTCCGGTGAAGTATTAAACGTGCGTGAAGCCCACCCTACCGAGATCGCCCACGGGCATGTGCATGAGGGCGGGCATCATCATCACTGAGGAATTATCCATTTGCCGGACTACCTTAGCAGGTAAACTTGAGCTACAGTGCCAGTCATTTTTTCAGAAAATGGATATAAGTTCAAGTTTTACAGTAATGAAAATGAAGAACCCTCTCACGTACATGTCTCGAAAGGCGGGTAATGCAAAGTATTGGCTCGAACCCGAAATTGAAGAAGTCTATTCATACGGGTTTACAGTTCGTGAGAGAAGAGATATAAGAAAAATCATCCGCACCAATTCAGAATTACTTAAAAAGAAATGGCATGAGTACTTCAAAAAAAATAGTGAATAAACGCTCCAGCGACCCGTTTGACAAATTGATATTTGAAAAAGGCCTTCGTGCTACCAACGTGGTTGCAGATAAAAAAACTCGACATGCTCCTGGTCATTCTTAATAACTCGAGAGTCCTTAAAATCCGCCTTTCGGATTATGACAAATTGCGCAAAGCATCACAGTCGCAACTTGATAAATGGAAACTGAGCGGGAAGGGAGTCGGGATTGAGTGGACTGAATTGGACGAAGACCTATCTCTGAAAGGCATCATCAAAACGGCCGCCCTTAATTCAGCCCTGCAAAGTCTTGAAGGGAAGGGTGAGTTTAGTTTTGTGGCGTAAGGGAAGTATTAATGTGCGCGAAGCCCACCCTACCGAGATCGCCCACGGGCATGTGCATGAGGGCGGGCATCATCATCACTGACCAGGTCAAAACTCACTTACGGCACGATGCTCGTCACCGGCTGTGATGGTGCGCCAAGCCCTGCGGCATTAACCGGTATCACGCGGAAGGAATGATATTTCCCGCGCTCTGAAGCTGCAAAAACGATACGGAACTTGCATCGCGTGGAGAAGCCCATAGGCCGCCACAGGGGGTCATTCGTCAGGCTGTCTGTAGTGGTTTGGATGATGTAGCCGCTGGTGCATCCGCGCCCGCGCTTCCATTTTAAACTGATTCCGCCCTGAAAGCTGTTACTGATGTCGGCACGCAGGTTCTGCGCAGCAGGCAGCAGGCCGTTCTTCGGGCTGCGCTCCACAAGCTCAAAGCCTGATGATAATATAATGTCGGTATTTCCCACGCTCACGCTTTGAACATATCCTGCAAGCGCAACGAGTTGGGTCTTAAGTATCTGCTCAATGCCGCGCCTTGCGGCAACCTTTATCTTGTCGCGGTTCATCGCCTCTATTGTTGCGGCCTTCAGGGCGGTGAGCGTATTTTGTATTTCCGGCAGCGGAGGCTCCGGTGATGCAAAATTCGGATTGCCGTTCATCTTATTGAGAATGATTGAGGTGTGCATGATCAGATCGGGCACGCTGATGTCTTTAATACCTGCTTTAACCTTGGCCATGGCTGTTGGGTTTTATTAATAAGTCTGTACGTTTTCCCTGTTTGGATTGTTTCACCGGGCCGGGTCCCGCATGAGAATCAGGCGATTCCAAAGGAGTAAGCAACCCGCCCTTGCGGGATAGCAACGACCGGCAACAGGAGCGGTTTGATTGCCTGCGCGATGCGGAATTTCTCCGGGAAGCCCTCAAAAATCCTCAAGGGGATTTTTGAAATCCCCTTGCAGATTCTTTGTTCCTCCCGTGCGTTTTTGGGTATCCTTCACCGGATGGTAACCCTCCTGGTGTGTATCGTCTTTATCCTGTTGGGGAAGGGAAGATTTTTAAAGGGGAATTAAGTAAAGGAAGGAAAGAAAGGAAAGAAAGGGATGAGTTGAACGACTACGGTGCTTTGCGTAGTCAGATAAAATAGAGCATAAAACTTCAATTTAAAGTTTGGATATTTGAGGGTCTTATCTTAATAAATGCGAGATAAATATGGATTGGAAAAAGATAAAAGAAAAACTCATAGCAATTCAGTCTGAATTAGAGAAACTCAGATACCCGGAAACTCTTTCTCAACCTTTCTATAAACTAAGAGAATTAGTTGAAAGATATTTTCAACACACTAACTACTTGAATGACTTAGGTGCCGGTAATTACATGCCCTCGGAGGAAAATGAATTTTGGAGAGAGCAGGAAAGGTATTTAGGAATTATAAAGGGACTTTTAACAAAAGTTGATTTAATTATTGAGGAAGGAGGAAAGGAATTAAGCGGTGACGCCTTTATCTCAGATGAGTATTCTAACCTAATAAAATTGCGAGAAAACCTTGCTAAGCAAAATGAACTTGCAAAGGAGGAACTAAACCGACTATCTACTGAGATAAAAAACCTCAACACTCGTCTTGAGCAAGAAAAGAAACTACAGGAAGATAGATTTCAAGATCTTTCTAAAGTAGAACTATTGAAACAAGAAGAAATATTTACTAAGGCAGGAAAGCTGAATCGAATATATTCATGGTTATGGTTATTAGGGATTATTGCTGCAACAATTGTATTGGTGTGCTTTCTCGGCAAATTTGTCAAGGACTTCTGCATTGATATGAGTTGTGTCGAAAATTATAAAACCAATTGTCCAGACTGCAATTATTCCTGGGTTATCTTGGAACTGGTTAGAAGCTCAATTTATCGGATTGCAATTATTTCAATTATAGTTTACCTTTTGGTATTTACAGTAAAGAACTATAATGCAACTATGCACAATTATACAATCAATGTGCATAAGGCCAATTCATTCGCAGCGGCCTTCGTGATGATCAATGGAACAATAACGGAAAAAGGAAAGGATGATATAATGACTTATGCGGCTCAGGCAATATTTTCACATCAAAATTCTGGCTATATCGGAAAGGATAATGAACCTTCAAATCCTTTATTGGTTGAGAAGATTATCGAAAAAATAAGCCCGAAATAATTTCGCCTTCGCTCGCTGCCGAGTGTGAGCTATGCAGAGGCATCCAGCCGCTTCTTTCATTCATTGTTTTATGTCATCCCTTCGGGATTAAAGCATTTACCTTGAATTTATTTCTATAATAATTACACTCCTTCGGAGTTGATAGCAGCCAATCCCGAAGGGATATCACTATTATAGAAATACGAACGAATGTCATCCAACCCGCCTTAGGCGGGTGAAATAAAAAAAGCGATGGCATTGTATCAGGGGATGCCGGAATGCCTCAGAGCAGGCATCCGGCATGACAGTTTGAATTTAGGGATTGCTTCGCTCGTTCCTCGCTCGCAATGACGATTTTTTAATAGGTAAGTGCTACCCTCATTCGAGCTTCGCTATAAGACAGAGCCACTAAAGAAACGAAGCCGGTACGCGCCCGGCAACCCTACTTCGCATACGCCACCGCGCGTTTTTCGCGTATGACGGTGACTTTTACCTGGCCGGGGTATTGCATCTCGTTCTGTATCTTATCAGAGATGGTGAAGGCGAGGTCATCGGCCTGCTTGTCGCCCACCTTTTCGCTCTCCACGATCACGCGCAGCTCGCGGCCGGCCTGGATGGCATAGGCCTTATCAACGCCTTCAAACCCGAGCGCAAGCGTCTCGAGGTCTTTGATGCGCTGGAGGTAGTTTTCCATCGTCTCCCTGCGCGCACCGGGGCGCGCGCCCGAGATAGCATCACATGCCTGGATGATCGGGGAGATGATGTAAGTCATCTCGACTTCATCGTGGTGTGCGCCCACCGCATTGCAAATGGCAGCGTGCTCGCCATACTTCTCGCACCACTTCATGCCGAGCAGCGCGTGTGAGAGTTCCGATTCTTCATCAGGCACTTTGCCGATATCATGCAGCAGGCCTGCGCGCTTGGCAAGCTTGGGGTTGAGGCCAAGCTCGGCAGCCATTGTTGCACAGAGGTGCGCCACTTCCTTAGAGTGCATCAGCAGGTTTTGCCCGTAAGATGAGCGGAACCGCATGCGGCCCACGATACGGATAAGTTCGGGATGCAAACCGTGAACACCCAATTCAATTACCGTGCGTTCACCAATTTCTACTATTTGCTCTTCAAGCTGCTTGCGTGTTTTTGCAACGACCTCTTCGATACGTGCAGGGTGAATCCTTCCATCGGTGACGAGCCGTTGCAGCGAGAGGCGTGCAATCTCCCTTCTCACAGGGTCATAGCCCGAAAGAATGATCGCTTCCGGTGTGTCGTCAACAATAATTTCAATTCCTGTGGCAGCTTCCAGTGCGCGGATGTTTCTTCCCTCGCGGCCGATGATCTGTCCTTTTTGCTCATCGGAACTGAGGTTGAAAACGGAAACGGTATTTTCAATCGTGGTTTCCGCTGCGGTGCGCTGGATGGTTTGCAGCACGATCTTCTTGGCTTCCTTGCTGGCTTTCAGCTTTGCCTCATCCATGATCTGCTTGATGACCGCCATGGATTGAGTCTTGGCTTCTTCTTTCAATGATTCCACAAGCTGCTGCTTTGCATCCTGCGCGGAAAGCTGGGCGATCTGCTCGAGCTTCTTCACATGCTCCTGGTGTGACTTTTCAAGATCACGCTGCTTGACGGTAACAAGTTCCAACTGGCGCGAAAGATTGCCTTTAATATGGTCGGTCTCTTCCTCTTTCTTTTTAAGCTGTTCCCGTTGCTGGTTGAACTGCTGTTCCTTTTGCTTTACCGACCTTTCACGCTCTTCAAGTTTCTTGGTGCGCTGTACGGTTTGATCCTCGTATTCGGTCTTCATCTGCAAAAACTTTTCCTTAGCTTCAAGGATGCGGTCTTTCTTAACGTTCTCGCCTTCTTTTTTGGCTTCCTCGATAATGCGGGCTGCTTCCTTTTTAGCGCGCTCCTCCTCAATCTTTGCGGCTTTCCTGGCGCGGTCTTCTTCCTGCTTGGCAGCCTGCTGGTAGATCATTTTCCCGATAAAAAAACCGATGGCCAGTGTCGCAATTGCAACTCCGGCAATGATGATGACAGTTTGAATGTCCATAGTTGTCGTTTTTATTTTAAACGACAGGCGAGAAGGAAAAAGACTGAAGGTGAAACGCTCAGGCGTTCACCGTTTCGGAGAGCAGGGAATCTAACTCGTGAAGTTTATCGAACAAAGCCGGGTCGTCAAAAGAACCTTTTCCCTTCCCGGCCATTACTTCCACTTCGTTCATCAATGCGCACATGGCGAGGTAGTCTTGCTTGTCCTTCGCGGAATACTGCTGCTGAAATTCTTTCACCTTTTCATTCAGCCGTTTTGCCGCCTTACGAACAACTTCCTCTTCCTCAGGCCGCACCTTCAAAGGATAAGACCTGTCGGCAATGATGAGATTTATATTTATCAACTCCTTGTTGCTCACTGCTCAGTCATTTAACATCGCAACGCACCTGTCAATTTCTTTTATGTATTCGTTTAGTTTTCTTTTCAGTTCAGTTCGCTCCCCGTCTTCACCGGGAACGAAAGCTTTGACCAATTTAGTAGTCCTCAGCTCATTTGTCAATGCCTGATTTTTCGATTGCGCATCCTTCAAACGCTCCTTCAACCCGCCATTCTCCTCTTCGAGGCTCTCAAACTTTTGCTTCAGTTCATTGTATCGGGTAACGAGAATACCGATCTTCTTCGATATATCATTCAGCTTGACCTGATAATCTTCCGATACCTGATGTTCTGCTGTTATCATACCTTAGCGAATCTCGGCTTTTAATTCCTCTTTATACCTGTTTATCAACTTCATCATCAGCTTGTCAATATCCTTGTCTGTCAGGGTCTTTTCCTCATCCTCGAAAAAGTAACTCACGGCATACGACTTCAACCCCGCACCAAGCTTTTCGTCCTTGTAAACGTCAAATAAATTTACGGCTTTTAGGATTCTTTTAGACTCCTCGACCGCAATCTTTCGGACATTTTTAAACGGA
>CAYOYI010000095.1:0-4602 GCA_964408105.1 uncultured Chitinophagaceae bacterium
ATGAGTTTTCAATTCAATCCGTTTCAAATGGGGCAACCTATTCCATCAAAATTGCTTTGCCTGATAATTACGATCCCTCTTCCCAGAAGTATGCGGCCATTTATGTTTTAGACGGAGAAGAGAATTTCGACTTTGTAGCTGTGAAGTGCCAAGAATTGAGTGATGACTATTCAACTTCAAATGTGCTGGTAGTAAGTATCGGATATGGAAATGACCGGGCCATGGACTACACCCCAACAACGGCAAATGTGGGCGGAGGAGGAGCGGAAAAATTCATTCGGTTCATTACAGATGAATTAGTTCCCAGAATAGAAAACGACTATGGAGCTGATACTTCAAGGAAAGGCAGAGCGATCTTAGGTCATTCATTTGGCGGTTTGTTTGTGGCTTATGCTTTTACCAATTTCAATGAAGCATTTGGCAATTACCTTTTGCTAAGCCCATCGTTGTGGTATGACAATGAAATTTTGTTTCGGATGGAACAAGAACACCGGGGGATCAATCAAAATAGCCAACAACTGGTTTTTATGGGGTTAGGACAAATGGAAAACAGCGGCAGGATGCTGGCTCCATTTGAAGCATTTTATCAGCGTTTGAAAAACAACTATTCGGATATAAAAATCACCAGGCATTTTGAGCCACATCTTGACCATATGGGTTCAAGGAATCCAAACATATCGGAAGGCCTGAAATTTTATTTTCAGAACAGATAAGCATCAATCATTTTCATCATTATTCCACCAACAATAAATCAAAACAACATGAGACTCATTAAATATCTATCCATCACAGTAATGCTCATTATCAGCTTATCTGTCTTTGGACAGGCGGACTCTACGAGCACTTACAAGAAACGGTTCCCAGCCGGAAAGCTGACCATTGAACCGGGCATTGGAATTAATCCATATCCCAAGTCTGATATTGGAGTAAGTAATCTGATACAATACAATATTAAAAAACGCCTCAGCCTTCTGTCCCGAACTTCTTTTTTATTCAACAATGCATTCGAGCGGAATTTTAATTACATCAAGACAAATTATAACAACTCGATTAGCCAAACCTTTGGCATCGGAACCTCGGCTTATACCCGTCATTCTTCTCATACATTTTCACTCATGGCAGGGATAAAATATGACGCCTTTAAAGAGACGCTGGATAATCCTGAATATGAAACAGTGACGGTGTCTGTTAACTCTATCAGCCCGGACGTTGGATTGATGTATAATCTGAAGATCGGAAATAAAAAATATTTCTTCAGTTATCGAATGTACTTACCGCTATTTCCCTATCCGGTAAAGGGAATCGATATCAACTTTATTGATGGTAACCTGGCAAATATTTCTTTAGAACTTGGCTTGGGCATTCGATTAAAATGAATCGCTGTAAATTCGAAAAACCCCTATTATAATATACAAACAATGGAAAAAATGAAAGCAGCTGTTTACACACAATATGGAGCACCGGAAGTTCTCCGAATTAATGAAGTAACCAAACCGGTGCCAAAAGACAATGAAATTCTTTTACGCATCAAAGCTACGGCAGTCAATTCGGGTGACGTGCGACTGCGAAAAGCCGACCCATTTGCGGTCAGATTCATTTTCGGGTTGATAAGACCTAAAATAAAAATACTCGGCACTGTTTTTTCCGGTGTAGTTGAAAGCGTTGGCAAGGATGTTAAGCTTTTCAAATCAGGTGATGAGGTCTTTGGTCACACCGATATGAGTTTTGGCTCCTATGCTGAATATATCTGCCTTTCTGAAAATGCATCAATAGCATTAAAACCTGCTAATATTTCTCACGAGGAAGCGGCCTCAATTCCTTTTGGCGGAGTTACAGCGTTGCACTTTTTAAAAAAGGCAATGATCAAACCGGGGCAAAAGGTGCTTGTAGTAGGCGCTTCGGGCGCGGTGGGAAGTGCTGCTATTCAATTGGCAAAATCATTTGGAGCAGATGTTACGGGGGTTTGCAGCACTGCTAATGTTGATTTGGTGAAATCTATCGGAGCAGACAAAGTAATTGATTATACAAAGGAGGATTTTACTCAAAATGGTGAAACATACGATGTGATTTATGATACTGTGAAAGCAATATCCGTTTCCGGAAGTATAAAGTCACTGAGTACTAATGGAATAATGATTCTGGGTGCCGCAGGACTATCAGGAATGCTTCAAGGTTTATGGATTTCCATGACAAGCAGCAAAAAGGTAATGACCGGTGTAATCAGTCATAAAGCGGCAGACATTATTTTTCTAAAGGAGCTTATTGAAGCCGGTGAGTTTAAACCGGTAATTGACCGGGCTTATCCATTGGAGCAAATTGCTGAAGCCCACAGGTATGTTGACAAAGGCCACAAAAAAGGGAATGTGGCGATAACAGTGAATTAGAATTTTACAGATTGATAGGCGCTCGCATCTGTGCGCACAACTCCGGCAGTCGCTTTCCTCAAATTAAATTATCTTCAGCCCGGATGACGCTGTATATTAAAAACATGGTTTGCCAGCGCTGCATATTAAGTGTGCAACAGACTTTGAAGCAGCTTCACATTCCGTTTCACAAGGTAGTATTGGGTGAAGCACATACGTGCGATGAGTTATCTGAAAATCAAAGGACGGAAGTATCTCAAGAATTCAGCAAGCTTGGTTTCGAACTGATTGACACGCGCAAGAATCAATTGATTGAGAAAATAAAAAAGACAGTGCAGGAATACCTGCTCGACATTGAAAAAGAATACGAGCGAAAACAAAACCTTTCAAATTTCATTTCCAAAAAACTCAATTACGAATATTCCTATCTCAGCGACCTGTTCTCATCTATAGAGGGAGTCACCATCGAAAATTATTTCATCAAACTCCGCATTGAAAAGGCCAAAGAACTTATTGTTTATGATGAGAAAACGCTGACCGAGATTTCGTACCAGCTTGGTTACAGCAGTGTTCATCATCTTTCAACGCAATTCAAAAAGATAACCGGGCTGACTCCTTCCCACTTTAAGAAAATCGGCTCCAGCAAGCGGCAAAGCATCGGTTAACGAATCCAAAAATCTTGTACATCTTCCCCCTTTTAGCGTAACGCTTTGGCTTGCGATGCGTGCCATCTTTGCATCATTAAAAAACAAATTTTATGAACAAACAAAACAAAAACGCAGCGAGCCTCAAGGAGGTGACCTGCAATTGCGGAAATGCATCCTGCAACTGCGGATGCGATTGTGGTGACACCTGCCCGGGAACAGGTTGTTCCTGCGGATGTGATTGCTGCAAGTAAAATGAGGAAGCCCGGTCTCCACGGAGGCCGGGCATTTTTTTAAAAATCAAACCAAAAAATAAAACATGAAAACAGAAAACAGAAAAATCCAGCTTGAAGCATCAGTCTTCAATTGGGAGATTGCTCCGGGAAAAACCATTCAGGCATGGGGCTATAACAAAAGCATTCCGGGAGCAATCATTGAAGCCAACCAGGGCGAAACCGTTGAAGTGCATTTTACCAACCATCTCCCAGAACCAACGGTTATCCACTGGCACGGCTTGCGTATTCCATCCGCCATGGATGGCACGGAAGAAACGCAAAAGCCGGTGATGCCCGGTGATACATTCGTTTATACTCTGAACTTCCCAGACGCTGGCACCTTTTGGTTTCACTCTCACATGAATGAAACTGTGCAAATGGAAAGAGGCTTATATGGAGCTATCATCGTAAAGAGTCTAAACGAACCGGTCGTAGATGGTGAAAAAGTAATGGTAATTGATGATATGAAGCTCAATTCAAAGTATGAATTCACCCAGCCAAGTTGGTTTCTTCCGCGCTTTGCTGAAAGGCATGACGGGCGTGAAGGAAATGTTGCCCTGATCAACGGAAAAGAAAATCCTACTATTAATGTTCATGCCGGACAAACGGAACGCTGGCGCTTTATCAATGCATCCAGTGCAAGATATTTTACACTTCACCTCAGCGGAAAGGAATTTAAAATCATTGGAACGGACGGTGGTTTGCTGGAGCATCCTCAAACTGTGACGCAAGTTTTGATCACGCCCGGTGAGCGGATGGATATTGCAGTGGGTCCTTTCAGTGAAGGCGAAACTTTTGCTATTGAAACATTGCCCTACAACCGGATGACATTTTTCAAACTAAAAAAGCAACAATACGCCACGGTTAAAGTTGGTGAACGCAAACCTTCGATTGCTTTTATTCCGGAAACGCTGAGAACCATTGAACCGCTGGCATCGCAAGACGCACCTGTTACACGGCAGGTAAAATTTTCTGTGAATCCGAGTTTGAAGAACGGGCTGGATTTCCGTGTCAACAACGAGACGCATGCTACCGATAAACCGGTAAGAGTTGGTGACCTCCAAGTTTGGGAAGTATCGAACGTCAGTTTGATGGATCATCCTTTTCACTTGCACGGATATTTTTTCCAGGTGATTGAAGAAAATGGAAAAGCGCCTGCTTACAGAGCGTGGAAAGACACATACAATCTCAAACCTAAAAGCAAAATCAAGATTGCATGGATGCCCGATAATCGTCCCGGACCCTGGATGTACCACTGCCATATCCTTGAACATCATGCAGCAGGGATGATGGGGCATTTTGATGTAGTTGATGGCGCTG
>CAYOYI010000095.1:4612-11627 GCA_964408105.1 uncultured Chitinophagaceae bacterium
TGAGCCAGCTAAAGAAAAGAAGGTCGTTCATCCTCACCACCATCACTAAACCATTAAAGGCAAAAACAATTAAGATAACCGAAACTAAAAAAATAAAACACCATGATTGCAACATTAATAGGCATCTCATCAAGCGTATTTACAATACTGCTCTTTACATTTTTCAAACGATTGGATAAAAACACGGTTTATGGTTTAATCCTTATGGGAATTGGTTTTCTCTATATTGGATATACCTGGACAGACATTAGCACTGCCGTCCTGAGCGGGGTGCAGGCACTATTTTTTATGTCGCTTGCCTACTTAGGAATAAGAAAGAGCTTTTGGTTTTTGGTTGCAGGTTACATACTTCATGGGATGTGGGATTTTATATATCCCTTCTTTGCAAATCCGGATCTGCTTCCACCTGATTATGATTATTTCTGTTTTACCTATGACGTAATTGTGGGCGTCTATCTGTTGATACTCAACTATAGAACAAAAGCAAGTCATAAATAAAAACCAACCTCCACCGGTCTGTCCGAAATACGCTGAAAATCGGCTCTTGAAAAGCGTTTACTCTCTCGCTGTTTATAACGCAGAGAAAATTTACTACCTTTCATTGCGCTACAATTTTTTGCAGCCGGAACCCACAATAAACTCACACGATCCTAAACCTCAAAAAACTAATCGCCAGTTTTCTCCCGGCTCTTAAGGGCATAAAGGAAGTCATAATCTCCGAGCAGAATATGCGGGTGCATTTGCTGGCGGCAGTGGTTGTCGTTGCATCGGGTTTTTACTTTGGCATCACTGCTAATGAATGGTGCGTGGTGGTGATCTGCATCGGCATGGTGCTGGCGGCTGAGGCGCTGAATTCGGCCATCGAGCATCTTACCGACATGGTTCAACCTGATCATCATCCTCTGGCGGGCAAGATCAAGGATATGGCTTCAGCGGGGGTATTGATTGTGGCCATCGCGGCTGCCATTGCCGGAGCGGTTATCTTCCGGAAGTATTTCTTTTCAATTAATTAGGAAATCACGGCTTTTTAGGTAGATTTGCACCTGTTTTTTTATTGATTATTATTTATTCATGAACATTTATATCGCAAACATCAACTTCCGCGCAAGGGAAGAGCAATTGAAGGAGCTTTTTCAGCAGTATGGCGAAGTAGCTTCCGTTAAGATCGTCACTGACCGTGAAACAGGCCGCAGCCGTGGCTTCGGTTTTGTTGAAATGCCCAATGACGATGAAGGAAAAGCAGCCATTGCAAAGCTCAATGGCGTTGAGTTCCAGCAGCGCAACCTTGTGGTGAACGAGGCAAGGCCACCCAAAGGAAGATAATATTCCCTTTTTCTTTTTTGGTTTCCCGCATGGTACGGTAATTGTACCGTGGAGTCCGTTTATTGTCTAATTTTAACCACCTAAAAATAAACGGATATGAAAGCAACTGCATTTTCTTTTGGAATACTCTTTCTTTCAATAGTTACAGCACTTGCCGGCAACACGTTTGTAGGCAACATCACTTTTTCATCAACCAAAAACGGAGCTGAGTCGGGAAAAGTAACGCTGGCGGTAAAGAATGACCTCGTGGCTTTCACTGCAGGTGCCGGACAGCAGATGGTGCTGAATATCGGCACGGGTGATTTCCAAAGCGTGATGAACCAGGGAAATCAGAAAACGCTGGTGAAAATGAACCTTAGTGTTTTCAGCGGCTTCATGGATCTGCCGGCTTTCTTCGGACCCTTTTCAAGCTACCTGAAAACCGGGAAAAGTGAAGGAACAAGCATCGAGGCAACAGCGGAAACAAAAACGATCAATGGATATAAGTGCAAAAAGTGGATCGTAAAGGACAAGGAATCCGTGACCACCCTCTGGGTGACGCAGGACATTCCGTTCAGTTTGGTGCCACTGATGGATGTGCTGAAAAGCGCTGAGGGTATTGATCCAGCGCTGAAGAATTCCTTCCCGATACAGGGCACAACGAAGAATACTGCAACCAATGAAACCACTTCATTTAACGTGGCAGTGGAGAAAAAAGCGATAGAAGATAAAGTGTTTGAATTTCCTGCCGACCTGCTGGTGATGGACATGACACCGCTTATCAAGCAGATGCTTCAGAACAGCGATCCGGCTCAAGTGAAAGCCATGCTGGATAAGTTGATGCAGTTTTAATTGGGGATACGTATGCCGCCCTGTTTCATGGGGGATTGCTTCACTCGTTCCTCGCTCGCAATGAACGTAATTCTTCCAGGCGCTTACTTCAGGAAGGTAAAGTTGCGGAAGAAGGGGGCTGGTTAGAGTCGGAGGTTGTTACTGCAGATTCAGCTTCATTTTTATCATCAGCAGCATCTTCTTCGCGGAAGTATCTGCGCTGGAAAATGATGATCATGAATACGCCAACGGTGATTGCCACATCAGCGATATTGAACACCGGCCTGAAGAACATAAAGTATTCTCCGCCCCAGACGGGAAACCAATCGGGCAGATAACCCTGGAATATCGGGAAGTAAAGCATATCCACGACCTTGCCGTGGAACCATGATGAGTAACCTCCATCCTCGGGCATAAACAGGGCTACACGATTAATGCTGTCGGAAAAAATAACCCCGTAGAACACGCTATCGATGATGTTGCCCAGCGCTCCGGCAAAGATGAGTGAGATGCTTGCTATAAGGCCAGTGGGCGTGGATTTTTTAAGCAGCGTAAACAAGTAGTAACCAATAAACAGCACTGCCACTATCCGGAACATGCTGAGAACAATTTTTCCATAATCTCCCCCGATCGTCATCCCGAAGGCCATGCCTTCATTTTCCGTAAAGTGAAGGCGGAACCAGTCACCGAAGATGAAATACTCCTGACCGAGGTACATGCTTGTTTTGATCCAAAGCTTCAGCACCTGATCGGTAAGCAGGACCAGAAAAATAAGTAATGCCGGAAAAGCGGCCTTGTTCAATGGAGATTTATGCAGCGCTCTGTGCTTTTTTAGCTTCAATGCTCAAGGTAGCGTGCGGCACAGCCCTCAACCGCTCCTTTGAGATAAGTTTACCGGTTACCCTGCAAACACCATAGGTCTTGTTGGCAATGCGCACCAAAGCTTTCTCCAGATGATCAATATATTGTATTTGCCGTGAGGCCATCTGGCTGAGGTATTCTTTTTCGGAAGTTCCTGTGCCATCTTCGAGGCCGGTGAACTTTGTGTCGGAATCATCACCACCCAATTCAGCGGTACGGTTTATTTGTTCATGGAGATATTTAAGCTCCTTGCGTGAGCCTTCCAATTTATCCATGATGAGCTTCTTGAACTCAACAAGCTCCGAATCGGCATAACGTGTCTTTCCGGGAGATTCCTTTTTAGAGCTTTTCGCTTTCACTTTTGGCTTAGCAGGAGCTTTTGCCTTAGGCTTGACTTTAGCTTTGGGAGCAGGTTTGGCTTTTTTAACCGGTTGTTTAGCTTGTTTCTTTGCAGCCGGTTTCTTAGCGGCTACCTTCTTTGCAGTTTTCTTCGGGGCAGTCTTTTTCTTTGCAGCAACCTTCTTTGCCGATTTTGTTTTTACGGTTTTTCCCCTGGCCTTTTTAGGTTTAGGCTTTGTTTTCTTAACGGCCTTTTTTACGCTTTTCTTTAAAACCGTCTTTTTGCTCATCACTTTTTTCTTAGCTATTTTCTTCTTCACTGCCATTTTTCTGCTTTTTTGATATTGACTTTTACCGGAATTTCATTCACGTCAATCGAGCTTCCATTTGCAATAGAATCAACAACATCAAGCTCCTCGGCTAAAATTTCGGTGCAAATATACCATTTAAAATTTATCAGTGCCGACTTTATTTCCTCACGGCCTTCGATCTCAACCACGATGCGGTCGGTTACTTTAAAATCGCTTTCCTTCCTCAGGTTTTGTATCCGGTTTACCATTTCGCGGGCTAAACCCTCATCCTTCAACGCATCCGTCAGGTTGACATCCAGTGCAACAGTAACACTGCCCTTGCTGGCGACCTGCCATCCGGGAATGTCCTCCGATGTTATTTCCACTTCATCGGCTTTCAGCTCTATCTTTTCTCCGGCTATATTCAATTCAAATAAGCCCGAAGTTTCCAGCTTTTGAATATCCTCTTGCGTGAAACCTGCAATTGCCTGGGAAACGCTCTTCATCTTCGGGCCAAGCTTGGCTCCCAGCTTTTTGAAGTCGGGTTTGATTTTTTTCTTGATCACCCCAGATGTATCAAATACATACTCTAACTCTTTAACATTCACTTCCGAAAGGATCAAATCCTTGACCGGCTCTACCTGCTCTTTGAAATTTTTGTGCAAAACCGGCAGCATCACCTTGTTCAGCGGCTGGCGTACCTTGATATTCACTTTCTTCCGCAATGACAACACCAACGAAGTGATGCGCTGTGCATAATCCATCTGCTGTTCAAGGTCAAGGTCAATCAGCTTATCGTCAGGAGTAAACAAATCTGTGAGATGAATAGAATCCTTCGCCCCTCGCTCCTTGTCCCGCGCCCCTGTGAGGTTTCGGTACATCCAGTCAGAAAAGAAAGGCGCCAGCGGACTGATAAGCTGAGTGGTTACGAACAGGCATTGATATAATGTATCGTAAGCAGCTCTTTTGTCATCATTCATCTCACCCTTCCAGAATCGCCTGCGGGACAGACGCACATACCAGTTCGATAAATGGTCATTTACAAATTCTTCAACAGCACGGGCTGCCGGAGTGGGGTCGTAATCGTCAAGCCTTTCCTGAACAAACTTGGCAAGGCTGTTCAGCTTGCTGATGATCCAGCGGTCGAGGTCACTTCGTTTTGAAACAGGAACTACGTTCTTTTCATCCGGTACGAATTCATCAATATTTGCGTAAAGGCCGAAGAACGAGTAAGTATTAAATAGAGTCCCGAACAGCTTGCGCTGCACCTCGGTGACGCCATCGAGATTAAACTTCAGATTTTCCCAGGGGTCGCTGTTGCTGATCATGTACCACCGCACAGCATCCGCACCGTATTTTTCTATTGCCTGAAACGGCTCGATAGTATTGCCAAGGCGCTTTGACATCTTATTGCCATTCTTGTCAAGGAGCAATCCGTGAGACAGAACATTTTTGAACGCAACGGAATCAAACAGCAGAACACCGATTGCGTGAAGGGTGAAAAACCATCCACGCGTTTGGTCAACACCTTCGGAGATGAAGTCCGCAGGAAAAGCCTGTCCGTTATCTATTTTTTCTTTTCCCTGAAACGGATAATGCCACTGCGCATAGGGCATTGCTCCGCTGTCAAACCAGACGTCAATCAGGTCTGCCTCGCGGTGCATTTTTTTGCCGGAAGGTGAAACGAGTACTATGTCATCAACATAAGGTTTGTGCAAGTCAAGAACACCCCCCTGGCCCCCCTGAAGGGGGGATGTTTTCATAAAGCCGGCTTTAACCGATTTTTCGATCTCCTCTTTCAGCTCCTGAACCGATCCGATGCATATCTCTTCATTTCCGTCTTCTGTTCTCCAGATTGGAAGTGGCGTTCCCCAATAGCGTGAGCGGGAAAGATTCCAGTCAACGAGGTTTTCGAGCCAGTTGCCAAATCTGCCGGTTCCGGTGAATGGCGGCTTCCAGTTGATGGTATTATTCAGTTCGACCAGGCGCTGCTTCACGGCAGTTGTTTTGATAAACCAGCTATCGAGCGGATAGTAGATCACGGGCTTATCCGTGCGCCAGCAGTGCGGATAATTGTGCTCGTACTTTTCAACCTTGAATGCCCGGTTTTCTTTTTTGAGCTTTACCGCTATATCAACATTTAAGTCCTGATAGTCGGGCTCGTCTTTGTAGTTCTTGACATAACGTCCTGCGAATTCGCCCATCTCATCCACGAACTTGCCCTGCTTGTCAACAAGCGTCAGAGTAGCCAATCCATATTTCCTTGACATGCGCATGTCATCTGCACCGAAGCTCGGGGCAATGTGAACGATTCCTGTTCCGTCTTCCGTGGAAACGAAATCTCCAATGATCACTTTAAACGCATCACCGCCTTCGGGCTTTACATAAGGGAGGAGTTGTTCGTAGCGAATGCCGTCAAGCTCTTTTCCTGCCCATGATTTTGAATCATCATAAACAGGCTGCCCCTCGGGGAAATATTTAGCCCTAAGTTCTTCGGCAAGTATTACGCTGACTTTTTCTTTCGTGTAGGGGTTCTCGGTTTTTATTTTCCGGTACTTTATTTTTTCACCTACAGCTAAGGCTGTGTTGGAAGGGAGTGTCCATGGAGTGGTCGTCCATGCGAGAAAGAAGAGCTCCTCAGCTTTTTCATCAAATAAAAATTCCGACTCAGAATTTCTGACAATCTTGAATTGCGCAGTGACCGAAGTGTCTTTCACCATCCGGTAGCTGCCCGCATAATTCAATTCATGTGAGCTCAAACCAGTACCGGCAGCAGGTGAATAGGGCTGAATGGTAAGCCCCTTGTACAGATAGCCTTTCTTGTAAAGTTCTTTCAGCAGCCACCACAGTGTTTCGATATAATCGTTCTCAAAAGTGATGTAAGGATCATTCAGATCAACCCAGTATCCCATCTTCCGGGTAAGGTCATCCCAAACGTCTTTGTATTTCAGGACTTCGTTTCTGCACTCCCTGTTGTAGTCGGCAATGCTGATCTTGGCGCCAATGTCTTCCTTCTTTATTCCAAGCTTCTTTTCAACTGCAAGCTCAACCGGCAGGCCATGCGTGTCCCAGCCACCCTTTCGATCCACCTTGTATCCTTGAAGCGTTTTATACCGGCAGAATAAATCCTTGAAAGTGCGCGACATCACGTGATGGATACCGGGCATTCCATTGGCAGAGGGCGGACCTTCATAAAAAATGAAAGGCTTGCCGTCATCGCGATTGGTTACGCTTTTCTCAAACACCGTGTGCTCATCCCAGAATGCAAGTATTTCCTTGTCAATTGCAGGCAGGTCGAGCGTTTTAAATTCCTTGTAAAGCATTTGATTTTGAGAGGGGCAAAGCTAATAAATCACGCCTATTCTTGCGTAGTTTCGCAACTTTGCAATACC
>CAYOYI010000096.1:0-350 GCA_964408105.1 uncultured Chitinophagaceae bacterium
CCAACTGAAGGTTACTGAGTTTTTGCGGACGCTCTTTCACAGCTTAAAATTTCGACTAAAATTAACCATTTGATTGTCAGTTTACCTGAAGGCTAGCCCGCATAAAATTTATCCGGGCAAGTTTGCACTTTCATGCGCTATCCATGATGGTTAAGATGAAATCTTTAAATCAATGACAGCCACAAGAAGGCTTTACTTCATTGCTCACGCCACCATTATTTTCGGCATGTGAGGGGCATAACTACAAATTCGGCATAGTCTTTAGTCAGTTGGCTGCTCAACTGGCTCAATCATTAATGCCGGCCAAAAAGCAGGATTAATAAAAAGGTTAAGGTTAGACTTATTTTTAT
>CAYOYI010000096.1:360-11608 GCA_964408105.1 uncultured Chitinophagaceae bacterium
ATCAATTAAACCTCTAAAAAGGCGCATATTATAATTCATATCGTATATGAACTTTACGTCTTCATTTATAACTAATCCAATAAAGCCATACCATAATAATACATCAATGATTTGTTGTAGCTGCGCATTCGGAATTTCTGCTCCGATCATTTCGATCAGCTCGTTTTCTGTTATTCTGGCATTAGAGCCAATAAACCTGTATAAAATATTTTCTGCATTCGGGACGATATCCCTTATTTCATAACTAATATCAGCTAATACATCGGTTGAGTATGCAGACAGAGCCTTTTTTATATCTACTTCCATTATTCGATGATGGTCTAAATTAACTGCCGAGCTTTTGCAATAATTTAAAAGGTTAATTAAGAATCTTGGCCGCATTAAACTTCTGTCGATTAAATAGTCAGCCGAGTCTTCCCCTTCGTAGGTACTTACACAGATCTGATCCCAAACAGAGTTAAAATTTAAATTGTTATTACTTTCTTCCTCATATATGCTGGCAATTATTCTTAGTCTGATCATCTCTTTTAGTAAATCCTTGTCACTCCAGTCTAAAACGACTTTTGATTCTTTTCCTCGGTCCGATGTTGCCTTTACCAAAAGTTCATAAACATCATTTCTTAGAAATACTACCGGATGAAAATCTATGCCAACTTTGTCAAAATCAATTTTCAACCTATTTGCTGCATCAATTAATGTTCTAATAATTAACAAATCCTCCTCCTTAAGTCCATTTGTGGGCCAGCCTTTATCAATGTTATCAAACAGGAGCCAAGTCGCCTTTTTGTTTTTCAAATAGTTCGTGGTATGCCTTCTGAGCTTATTGATATCCTGTATATGGATTAGCTTAGTTATTTCTGGTTCCGATAATCTAACTCTTCCTTTTTCTATTCCGCTATTATAAGAACTGGATATCCTTTCTAAGAGACTCGTCATTCTTTCAGCAAAATCGCCTTGTATTTTATAATTTTCATTTTCAAAAGCCTCCTGTAAATCCAAGTATGGTTGAAACAAGCGGTTATCAATTTTATATCTTGTTCGATCATCCGCTAAAACTTTCTTGCAGATTTCTAATAATAATAAATACTCCCAAAACGCCATAATCGTATGCTGCATTGTCCCTTCTTCAAGAGTATCTAGAACTTTCTCTTTAAATTTTAAAAGAATAAATCCTTCCGGTTTAAGATCAAGAACAACCTTTTCGCCATATGATCTTTCTTTATCTCTGATTTGTAGGAAAACGGCAGATTTTCCGGATCCCTTTCTTCCCACCACTAGTTGAACCTCTCCTCTAGCTACTTTTCTAAATTCCTCGGTTTTTAGGTAGTAGTCATTAAGAGTTCTCATTTCATTTTCAGCTGATGATGACCCGAAATCTAATTTCTTAAGAACCTCTTTGCTGGAATCAACTATTTCCTCTTGCTTTTCCTGAAGTCTTTCAGTTACTTCAGCAGCAAATTCTCGTATAAACTCATCGATTTGATGTAGTTCACTAAACGAATTAACGAAATCACGGTAATCCAGAGGTATTGGTGAGTCACCGGATTGAAGCATGCATATAGATTTATCCATACCTGTTGATAATCCAGAAATGAATGCTGCTCTAGTATTGTGAATCTGGTGATCTTCAATCTCGGTGGGTAAATATTGAACCACGATACCCAATGATTGTGAAACATTAGAAATGGCATCTCCTGCAGCTAATCTGGTGGATTCATTTGGATCGAATGATCTATACATTAGCTTAGCCTTTTTTATCCTGGCAACTACCCGCGTGGAATACTCGGTTTTATATTTTGTGTCCAAAAGATATACAGGAGCCCTGTTGTTAGTTGGTTTTTTAGCGGCCTTTAACAGAGATGGGGGAGATGATCGAGATATTATTTCAACTAAATCTGCCGAGTTTTGATATTCTTTATATCCTAATGTATCAAATATTCCAATTTTGTTTACTAGTTGTTCGCCAGGTGAGTCAAGTGCAACATTCTTAATGAGGAGAATAGGTTTGCCTTTTCCAATAGCATACCCTATTTCAAATGTTACATTAAAATTAATATCTGTAATGTCCGCAATCAAAACATCAGCGGCATCAATCTCTGTTAAAATTTTATCTCTTATAAAAGCGCCCGCGATGTCCATTTGCTGCCAGACCTTTATGGTAAAGCCTTGCTTAGAAAGCTTGGCAACCAACTCTCTTAAAGTTTGACCAACTATTTGAGGTCTAGAGGGGTAAGCTGCAAAGTACTTGTGGTCTTTCATGAACTAAATAGATTAAAGTTTATTACAACAATGAAATTTAAACAATTTCTATTGGCTTTTTTGTTTCCCTAAGCCCGGTGATAAGCGTTTTTGTGTAGTCAGACTTTAGTTCTAAAGTCCCTCTTGCCACCGCGAACGAGCTATCTTAGGCATCTTGCCGTTTTGATTCATGAATCAGCTGGAGGCTGTTCTCTCCCCAGCCGCCTTTTCATTTCAGCCACAAGCTCTTCCATGGTTTCCATGTATATCTCCTGTATCTGCTGCTTTTGCTCTTCCCTCAGCAGGCTGTTGTCAACAAAGGTCTTGAACTCATGTATCTCGCCTTCTTCATGATAGGTTCCCAGGCCTACGCCTCCGTGAAGCGGGCAGAAAAGCTGATTCCTGCCATCGGGCATGGGATAATAGCAGGGCAGCATCACGAGATTTTTACGGAAGAAAGATTTCACAAGGTCTTCAGGCTTTTCAATATCAATCTTCCCGCGCTCTTTATATCGCTGGAAGAAGTGCGTGTTGAAATGCATCAGTTTGTCAGTGCCGAAGTCAGGAAGGAAATGTGAAGCAGTGATGCCCCGGTTGTTAAAATAAATGAGATAGGGGATAGTCGTTAAATGGCCATTGCGGTAATGAATTGTGATGCGCCAGTTGTTCCTGCTTTTGGTGGTGAATGCAATGGTCTCTACAAAATCCTTTCTTCCGTTGCGCATCCATTTACCTGCACTGCTTATCCCGATGGCCTTCAACTTTCCCTTCAGTTCTTTCTCATAATCGGCAATCAGCACCCGCCTGATCTCCTGCAAGGTCATGGATGGAACTAACATATATCTCAGGTCTTGAATTTAATAACGCAAAAAATTAACGAAAAGGGATTTCCACCTGTCAATAGTTTTCTACAAACAATAACCGGTAAAACAGACTTGATTACGTCATTTCCCGTAACTTTCTCTTACGTCAGCATGTTTCACGTATCCCTGATATAAAAGCAAGGGGTGTATTGAATTTTGGTCGCATAGTCCATTCCCAATGCCTCATTGTTGATGTACTTTAAGCCATAGTTGATGAGAAATGCCTCATTGTTCATCTACTTTAAGCCATAGTAGATGAGAAATGCCTCATTGTTCATCTACTTTAAGTCATAGTATATGAGAAACGCCCCATTGTTCATGTACTTTGAGGCATTGTAGATGAGAAATGCCCCATTGTTCATGTACTTTGAGGCATTGTAAATGAGAAACGCCTCATTGTTCATGTACTTTGAGTCATAGTCTATCAGGAATGCCCTGCAGTTGCTCCCGTGTGACGAAGCAAAGCAGCTAACTTTACTAATGTATCATGAAGAAGTTCATAACGCTGCCTGTTATCCTATTGTTCCTGACATTCTCCGCTAAGAGTCAGACAGCGTTCCTCAAGAATAACTTGCAGTTAATATCCGGTGAACACCAATTGAGGTTTGCAAACCTTCATCCGGCAAAGATGCTTGAAGGAAATGTCGCAGATGACACAAATAACAGCACAACCGAAAAACAGCTATCAACCTTCAGATTGGCCGTGTCTGAAAGATTGCCGGTGTTCTGTGCGATGGAAAAGAAGCTGAACGCGCTGTGTAATGTCTGGATAAGAATACGGCTGCCGGAAAAAGGCCGGTTTTCAAGCTTCCCGGATTGACCCTATTGGCATGAAGTAAATGCCATAAACCTTCCCGTTTCAGCCGGGCTGAAGCTGCATATGCCTCAGCTTGATTATTCCCAGCCAATCGAACAGCCTGATCACCGGGTACATCGGATCGAGCTCAAACCATTTACTCGCAAAATTTGCGCTGCCTGGATGCTTATGATGATTGTTATGCAGGCTTTCCCCCCACATCAGCAAGTCAACATTTATCAGGTTCGTGGAAGTGTTGTTCATCTTATAATTTGTATAACCGATCTTATGTGCAAACCAGTTAATGATCGCCCCATGAAACGGCCCCATTACAAAATGCAAAGGCAGGATAAGATACATCCACCACTGCGTAGCAAAGAACACGTAAAAAGTGATGTACCCGGCAATCCATGCCACGCGCGAGATCCAGCTATGCCCGATGCGGTCAAGAATCTTCCAGTCGGGTAGATTCCTCAGGTATTTGCCATCTACCTTTAGCCGCCCCCTCAATATTTTCATATAATACTTTTTGGTGCGCCACATCATGACATGAAGGCTGCGCATATACCTGGGAGAATGCGGGTCGCGTTCGGTATCCGTGTGCGCGTGATGCAGGCGGTGCATGATGCCATATGCCCGCGGACTCAGGTAGGAAGAGCCCTGCGATAAATACGTGAAGATATAGAATGTCTTTTCCCAGAATTTGCTGATGGTAAAGTGCATGTGCGCGGCATAGCGATGAAGGAAAAAAGATTGCATAAAAAGCGATGAATACCAGTGCAGCGTAAAAAAGGCGGCAATGATGAGGACAGAAGCAGTTAATGAAATTTCCAGCATGATAATATTTTTAAAGGGAGTGATGAAAAGATAGCTTTCGGAGGCTTACAACCACATCAACGAAATAACTTCCGATTAAGTTGCCCTGAAGCTGAACAACTTAGCTCCTATCTGGTCATGACGACATACTCAGGAAGAACTTGGTTAGTATCCGGCAGTTTCTTTCTTCAGCTGAAATTTCGTTTCGATATATTCCCACTAAAACAAACTTCAAAAGTTGAACAACTGGTAGTTATCGTTCACAAGAACAGTTTCTGCCCATTCATGAACTTCTTTCAACTCTTTATTATCGTTTAAGTAATCCCGAACACTTTGCCCGCTGCGTTTTTCCGACATGCCTGATGACAGATAATCAGATATCCCCATGAAAGCCTTCTGCATTTTCACCTTGTCTCCGTTGGCCTCGATCAACGCCTGTCTGAATTTCCTGATTGAATCTTTGCCCATAACAATAATTTTTTTGATAATGCAAATTTACGACTATACTGCCGGGTCGGCTCCGGGATATTTGAACATAAATTTTTTTAATCCGAAAAATAGGGTTAACTTTGCAACGCAAGCTCAATCAAAGCGGCAACTCTTTCTGCCAGCGTCATTCATCGCACAGTCTGAATATCCCGCCTACTGACGCAGACAAATATTTTTAATCATTAGGGTTAAAACGGAACAAAACAGGTGTGCCTTTTTTTGTCAGGCTCATGAAAAAATTGTTTTGTCCGTAGCCCTTTAAACAAAATCTAACATGAATTTTGAGAAATTGAACCTCCTGCCACAGGTACAGCAAGCGCTGCACGAACAGGAGTATGAGAAACCAACCCCGATCCAGGAGCAGGCTATTCCGCATCTTCTGGCAGGGCGTGACCTTTTTGGCAGCGCTCAAACGGGAACAGGCAAGACGGCAGCATTCTGCATACCGATGCTCCAGTTGCTTTCCGTAAACAGGAAGAGCGGGGAGCGTAACATCCGTGCTCTGATACTTGCTCCTACACGTGAGCTGGCGTTACAGATAGGCGATAGCCTTCGAACATACGGGAAGCATCTTTCATTACAACACACTGTTATTTATGGTGGTGTGCCACAGCGGCAGCAGACGGATGCTCTACGCAGAGGTGTTGACATCGTTGTAGCAACACCGGGGCGACTGCTTGACCTTATCAACCAAAATCACCTGCGGCTGAATAATGTGGAACAACTTGTTCTCGATGAAGCAGACCGTATGCTGGACATGGGCTTTATCAACGACATCAGAAAGATCATCGCCCGGTTGCCGCATCAAAGGCAAACCGTGATGTTCTCTGCAACCTTGCCGCAGGAGATCCGAAGCCTTGTGGCGAAAACGCTGAACAACCCTGTACATATAGAGCTGAGCCATACCAGCAGCTCTGCAGAAACGGTGAAGCAAAGCCTGTATTACGTTGACCGGTTAAACAAGCGCAACCTGCTGCGTCATATCCTGAAAGAAGATGCCGTTGAGCGTGCGCTGGTATTTGCGCGCACCAAACATGGGGCTGATAAATTAGCTTTTGCACTTCGCAAAGAGGGAATCAGGTCGGAAGCCATACATGGCAATAAATCACAGGGACAGCGGCAACGGTCGCTGCAGGAATTTAAAAACAGGAAGCTCCGTGTTTTGGTGGCTACCGATGTAGCTGCGCGCGGCATTGATGTTGATGACCTCACGCATGTGATCAATTACGACATGCCTGAAGTGCCGGAAACGTATGTTCATCGCATTGGCAGAACAGGGCGTGCAGGCGCTGCCGGAATTGCATTATCCTTTTGCGGATTTGACGAGATGGGATTGCTGAAAGACATTCACCGTCACCTTCGGGTTAACATACCTATTGTGAGCGAACATCCGTTCGTTCCCTCGGCCAATATTAAATCGGAGATTGAAAAACAGGCTCACCCAGGCAATCCGCAACGTCCGGTGAAAACCAATACCGCGTTTGGAAGAAAGCGTCACTGGAGGGGGAACGCCAGGCGGAGGGCGGTGTAAGGGGAATGGTAATCTATTCCATTCCAGCAAAAACCTCCTTTATGCCTCAGTGAGACTTTTCAAGCCACCCGTAGATTTCTTTCGCGGTAAATGAGATAGAGCCTTATGAAAGGTGCGATGCCCACGATGAATGTCCGAAATAAAATATGCTGCGGTCGCCAAGGAGGGAAGGGACGAAGTAAATTAGGATGTAGTTTTTAAAAAGCGTCTGCCATATCACGACAGATCCCCATTCGTGAATGCTGGACATGCTCGGATCCAACTCCAGCGCCCCTTTGAAAATCAAAATTCAAACCGTTACAAATAATCTGATTTACATTTGGACAAAGAAGCATTACGCATGAAAGATATACCGGCAGCGCACACCAGCAATAGCTTCCCAAAATTAGATAAGAATGAAATGTTGTTCATGGAAGGCCCCAGGTCAAGGTTCTTTGAGCTTGGTTTTGCAATCAGGGTATTTTTCCAGTTTATCAAAGGCTTCCGGACGCTTCATTTCATAGGCCCCTGCATCACTGTTTTCGGGTCGGCACGATTCAGCGAAGACCATCCTTACTACCAGTTAGCACGGGAAGTTGCGGATAAGCTAAGCAAGCTTGGCTTTACCATCATGACGGGTGGCGGCCCCGGGATCATGGAAGCTGCAAACCGGGGAGCCTATGAAGCGGGACGGATGTCCGTTGGATGTAACATTCAATTGCCTTTCGAGCAGCAGCATAATCCCTACATGCACAAATGGCTGACGCTTGACCATTTCTTTGTAAGAAAGGTATTGCTGTTAAAATACTCTTATGGATTTATTGTAATGCCGGGTGGCGCAGGAACCATGGATGAATTATTTGAAACGCTGACACTCGTTCAAACAGGCGTGATCAAAGACTTCCCGATAGTAATTATGGGGAAAGAATTCTATAAGCCTCTCCGTGATCTTCTCACACACATGGTTAATGAAGGCACCATTGCGGAAGACGATTGTAAGTTCATGATGTTCACAGATTCACCTGAGGAAGCAGTGAACCATATCAGGGAGTATGTTCTGAAAAATTATGATCTCTGCAAACGTCCCCGTCCACGGAGATTCCTTTTTGAAAAGATGCTGGAGAGCGTAAAAGGAAGATGAATGCCTCCTTTGCATCCCCGCAGAGCGGTAAACTGCTTTGCTTGCAATGACGAAATAGATAGAACAGCCGTCACTGCTTAATAATTTTCAAAGTAGTGCGTTCTCCATTTTCTGACCTTAGATGGATGAAATAAAGTCCATTTGCCCCTTTCAAATCAATATCCATCGTTGTCGCGGAATTCCAGAAGTTTTGGGAAACTAATTTTCCAACCGCATCAGCAACAGTCACGGCAATCATTCCATTATTGCCATCAAGGTTTATACTAACCTTCCTGTCAGAAGGGTTTGGATATAAAGTAAGCCTGTTTGAAAAGGGGATGTTTTGAACGGCCGTAAGTGTTCTGCGGTATTCGCATTTGTTGATGTTCACCCACTGTGTCCCATTCCAGCTTTGGTATGTCTGGCTGATGAGATTGCCTTGTGCGTCATAAGTGGATAATTGCTGGCTGCTATTCACCCAGGCAGTTCCGTTCCACGATTCATTTAGTTCAATCAACGCCTTTCCTTCGTTATTATAAGTAGTATGCGTTTGGTTGGAATTTTCCCAGGCCGTTCCATTCCATTGCTGCGATAAAGACAGGGTCAGGTTATTGTTGCTATCGTATGTATACAAGTCCTGGTTCCCGTTCACCCATTGATTTCCATCCCATGTTTGATATTTCTCCGTACTGCGATTTCCGTTTACATCATATCCGTAACTCGTAAAGCTTAAATACTCCCAGGCCAACCCATTCCATTTCTCTATTAAATAGCTGATTTGGTCACCGAAGTTGTCGTAAGCTTTGACGTACCGCCTGTTGTTAACCCAATTCGTGTCAATCCATAGTGAATGAACGCTGGTATCCAGGTTTCCATTGGTATCATAACCATAACCATCAAATTCATCATACACCCACCCGTTGCTATCCCATTCTTCAGTTAGTCTGCTGGACGTTCCAAAGGCATTATAGGTATAAGTGTACCGGGTCGAATTATTCCATCCACCGCTTCCATCACCGTCTTGCCTGATTTGGGTTATGAGGTTGTCATTCCCGTCATAAGTGTTGATTATGCGAAAAAGATTCACCCAGTTTGCCCCGTCCCACTGCTGCGAATAAAAATCAACAAGGTTTCCATTGGCATCGTATGTCCAGTATCTTCTCTGGGAGCCATTGACCCATGTTGCTGCGTTCCAGTTTTCATCTATATCATAAGTGATGTTTTTATTTTCATCGTAAGCTGCAATAGTGCGGTGGTCAAATTCCCACATTCCCGTTGAATCATTCCAGGAATAACATACGGTGGTGTCGGTTGTTTCTGCCAGCGCTGCCTGCCAAAGAACTGCGAGGACAATTGCTGAAAACAAGTTTCTCATGGTGATTTGATTTTAGTGAAAATAAGGAAAAGTCGTACAAGTATCACCAATAATTTTGGCTGGAGATTTGAATCGCGAGGCAGCAGTTATTGCTCACTTGCATTTTTCCGAAGTCGTTTCATCCTTACAGGATTTCCTTATCAACCCGAAAAAATCTGCTGCAAAGTAAGTGGAGTAGAAGCCATTGTTATGTGCGAACATACCGCGCCCGCCACCTTCACACGGGCATTTCCCCGGATCGGTGGCCACCGCATGTCCCATGCGCTTGATGGAAAAATATTTCACAACTTCCTTTCCCTTTTTATCCCGGTAAAGTGAAAGCGTTACCCGCTTGTTTCCGTTGAACCGGTTGATGACGGAGTCAGCGCGCTCATCCGTGTCATGTACGTTGGTCCATTGCTTCACGATCTCCATGGCATTTCTTCGGTTAACGATACGATCGCGCTTTCCATGGAAAACCGCTACGCCTGGATATTCTCCCGAATATCCAGGCACCGCTGCACGCACGTGGTTACCCAACTTCACCCCGCTTTGCAACAACCAGCCCTGCTGGGCAAGCCATGAGGTGAACATATTTCTTGCAGCTTTATATGCACCGCCAGAGAATACTGCGCCAGCCTGAAAAACCTCAGGGTACATGGCGAGCATGTTTGACGTCATGGCTCCGCCTGCCGAAAGCCCGGTTATGAATATCTTATTGGTGTCGGCATGGTAATTTTTCACCACATGATCCACCATTGACCGGACGCTCAGAGCCTCACCTTTATCCCGTGTTTGATTGTTCCTCGTAAACCAATTAAAGCACCTGCCCATGTTGTTCCACCAGCGTTGCCCGGGATATACAACGATGAATCCGTTCTTATCTGCAAGCTTGTTCCACCCGGTGAGCTTTGCACATCTCTTAGCGGATTGTGAACAGCCGTGCAGCGTAACCACTACCGCTGGTGCATCAGGTAGATTTTCCGGCACATAAACATACATTTTAAGATGCCTTGGATTGCTGCCGAAATGTGTGATGCGTTCCATAGCATTTTGTGCACCACAGATGTGAACCGTTAAAATAGTTACGGCAAGGAAGAATATTTGCGACACGGGCGCAAAGGAAAGGCTTTTGCTTATACGTACGTAACACTATCTAAATTTCGTCCGGCATAATTCGTCAAAAGTGCTATTTTAAGGGGCCAATAGTTCAGGAATACGTTAAAACAAAAATTTTATTAAATGGAAAATGTAAAACAAGCAAGTAAACCTGCAAGCAGCACAAATGGTGAAAGTAAATGCCCCTTCACGGGAAAAATGCTGGCTCATGGCGCAGGCGGTGGCACCAAGAACCGCGACTGGTGGCCCAATCAACTGAAGCTGAACATTCTTCGTCAGCATTCTAACCTATCGAATCCGATGGGGGAAAAATTCAACTACGCAAAAGAGTTCAAAAAACTGGATCTGAAAGCTGTGAAAAAAGATTTGTACAAACTGATGACCAAATCTCAGGACTGGTGGCCGGCTGATTTCGGCCATTACGGAGGTTTCTTCATACGTATGGCATGGCATAGCGCAGGTACTTATCGCATAGGCGATGGCCGCGGTGGTGGCGGCACAGGCAGCCAGCGTTTTGCACCTCTTAACAGTTGGCCCGACAATGCAAATCTTGACAAGGCACGCAGGCTTCTTTGGCCCATCAAGCAGAAGTATGGCAAAAAAATATCATGGGCCGATCTTATGATACTTGCCGGCAACTGCGCCCTGGAATCAATGGGCTTTAAAACCTTTGGCTTCGGTGGAGGCCGTGAAGATGTGTGGGAGCCGCTTGAAGATATCTATTGGGGATCAGAAGGAAAGTGGCTCGAAGACAAACGCTACACCGGTGACCGCGATCTGGAAAATCCTCTTGCTGCCGTACAGATGGGGTTGATCTACGTTAATCCTGAAGGTCCTAATGGAAATCCCGATCCGATTGCTGCTGCCCATGACATCAGGGAAACCTTTGGCCGCATGGCGATGAATGATGAAGAAACGCTTGCGCTGATTGCCGGTGGACACA
>CAYOYI010000097.1:0-11604 GCA_964408105.1 uncultured Chitinophagaceae bacterium
ATGATAGTCTGATTCGCGTAACATCCAACTCACCCCTTCACTTCCTCCCTCCCATCGGCATGTTTTGCGAAACGCCCCATCGTGCGTGGATGCACAGGATCGCTTACAGGCCAGGGCCAGCCACCGAAGCCGGTCTTTTGATAATCGGCAAATGCCTGCTGAATTTCCTGGCGCGTGTTCATCACAAACGGGCCATGCTGCACTACGGGTTCTGCAATCGGCTTGCCCTGCAAAATGAGCAGGTAACCTTTTTCGTTGCCATTCTCCAGCGTAAGATCAATATCGGCTTTTACATCTGCTGAATGGTATTCGTTCAGTGATTGCCCGCTGATCTTCAGCACATCACCCTTAAAAAAATAAATCGTGCGGTTGACACCCGGTGACGCTTTCGGCAACACCCATTTCGCACCTGCATCCATCTGAATATTCCACACACCCACTTCATTGGCGGAACTTGCCGCCCATGAATTCGGTGGTGGTGACGGGGCTTTATGCTCACCCAGCTTTCCGGCTACCACCTCTGCAATGGTCTTCTTGCCCGAAATGTCAGTGTATTTGTATTTTGGAATTGACTCGCCCCAGAGCATTTTAAAATGCGGCTCAACAAACTTGTTGGCGCTCGGCAGGTTGATCCAGATCTGGAACAGTTCCATCGTGTTCTCCTTGTCCTTGTGGATAAGCGGGAACATCTCAGCGTGTTGAACACCCTTGCCTGCAGTCATCCATTGCACGTCCCCATCGCCATAACGCCCTGATGCGCCCATTGAATCCGAATGGTCAACCATGCCCTTGCGCACCACTGTAATAGTTTCAAAGCCGCGATGCGGATGGCCTGGGAAGCCGGGAACCGTTCTCCCATGATACATGCGCCAGCCGTCTTTGATCATAAAATCCTGACCGATCTCGCGCCCCGCAAGCAGCTTGGGATCAGGGGCCATCTTGTCATTGCCCTTCGGGAAAAAATCTTCATGATGAACGCAAAAGAGAAACGGGTCTTGCGTTTCCCATTGAAAGCCTAAAGGCTTTATCGTTTTTATTATGCTTTCTTCCATTTCGTTTTTTGAATTTGATGCAAAGCCTGTTTTGTAGGCCAATACTGCTCCGGAAGCAGCAGCCGCCAGCTTCTGGATAAAGCTTCTCCGGTTGTCTGAAGTTCCCATGGGAATGAATTTAGTTGAATAAAGTTAAGGTTCTCCGTTTTCAGCGACCAAATTGCTTCAACCAACAAGGAAGATAAAATGTTCATTGCTGATCGCTGGCGTATACCCCTCTTTAATCTCCCCTATAGCGGAGAAGCTACGCGCATTGCAAAAGTTCATGTGAGGACTAAGAAAAATGATACAACCATGACAAAAATCATAGTACGGAATTTTTAACTTTACAGCCGAAAACTTCCAATGACCTTTCCGAACAGCAGACTCAATGGACTGATCACCCCGCTTGCCGGTTTGGCAGGATGTGTGATTGTAGGCGCTGGCCTGTACGAGGCCGTAACGCATTATCGCGGGCCGGAGATCTATTCTCCCCTCAATCACTTTATTTCGGAGCTGGGTGTGAGTTCCAAAACCAGCATGGCTGATTTCTTTAACAAAAGCCTTATAGCCTCCGGGATTTTGCTCACGATCTTCACAGTTGGCTTAGGAAGGTTTTTAGGGAATGGCCGCGTGGCAAGGGCAGGCATTCTTACAGGGATCATTGCCACCCTAAACTTTTCCGCGGTCGGTTATTTTACTGCTGCAGACTGGCTGCCTCACATCATCGTTGCATCCATATTTTTCTGTGGCGCCATGGTGACAATATTGCTTTTTGCCATCGCCATCTGGCGGCATAGGCACCTTCACCCCGTACATGCCTTTCATGCAACTCTTATTGTGCTCGTATATTTTGTGGCGCTGCTGTGGCCGAAAGAGATGTTGTTTCAAATGGAAATGAATCCCGCGAGCTTTGTGCGGCCGGAAATCTGGATGCTAACAGTTTTAGAGTGGGGTTATTGCCTGCTCATCTGCACATGGATATGCATGGTTTCGCTGGACCTGCTTTACCGCTGGGCAATGGAAACGGACCTATCGTTTCTCCCCGATCGCAGCCGCGTTTATAAAGGCTACTCCCAGAAACTTCAGGAAGCGAGAGTTTGGCTTGAGGAGAATTTGAAGCTTTAGCGAATCTGACTAATTCAACCTTGATAGTCAGCGAAGGATTCTCCCCTTCCCTATTGCTTAAGATTCACTTTTATTTCAGGCGCCTCAACGAGGTGAAATGTTGCAGACGCGAATTTCACTTTTTGATTGGATGCCTCAACCGCTTTCAACACCTTTCGGAAAAGATTGTTCTTCGTGCTGCGTCTCTTTTTAAAATCAACGGTATAACGCAGTGTAAATTCTACCCAGTTGTCATTTGCAACGATGGTTATCATTGGATCGGTTGAAGCATCCTCAATCATGTACTTGTCAACCATATTCTTCCAGGTTGCTTTGGATGTTGTGGTGTAGGTACCGACAATCTCATTTGCGGCTTCGCGTAAAAATTTTTCAGCCATCTCATAGTCACTGCCGTATTGAATAGGGATCTTAATCTCATCCCAAAGAAAAGGGAAGTCTCCTGAATAATTAAAAACGGGTTCCTTAAACACAAAGCTATTTGCAATCCGAACAATTCTACCATTATATAAATCAGAATCTACCCATTGTCCCATTTCCATTAATGTGGTTCGCAATACACCGATATCTATCACATCACCTTTTATTCCACCAAGCTGCACCCGATCACCGGTTCGGTAAAAACCTCCAAACATAATAGCCAGCCAACCGGCTATGCTTGCGATCACCTCCTGCAGGGCGAAGGCAATTCCCGCACCAGCCACTCCGAGCGCCACGGTAAGCCCACCCAGCTTATCGCTGTAAACGATGGTGATAAGGAGAATAGATAAAAAATACCCGATAAAGGTGATGAACTTCTTGGCGCGATAGCGGTTATCGGTATCTTTTATTTTTGGAGTAATGCTGCGCTGAAGGATTTTTATCAGCCCCCAAATAACCGTGACGCCAATAAAAATGGCAACCAGCTTTCCAATAGTGGGATTGAATAAAAATTTTGTTATCTGTTCTTCCATGGCTTATTTTTCGTTTGGACTGTTTTTTACTCTGAATGATGGCGCTTCATAATCTTTTGGCAGATACCGGGCAGGGATGGCCATTTGATTACCGTCACGTTCAGCACGATAGTGAGGCGACATGATCTCCACTCCTGCTTCATTGAAAGCATCCTGGATATTGGCGTGAAGCTCAGAGTATATCACAGCCATTTTCTCCGGATTTTCCGTATAGGCATTGATCTGGTAGCTGACGTAAAAATCATCGAGGCTGGTTTGCAAAACAAAAGGCTTCGGCTCTTTTTTGATTAGCTCCGATTTCAACGCAGCATTGATAAGCAGCTCATGCACCTGCTTCCACGGCACATCATAGCCAATAGTAACGGTTGAGTTTAAAATAAGACCAAGGTTTTTTGCTGATGAACTGTAGTTGATCGTATGACCGGAAAGAATTGCTGAATTCGGAATCGCAATGTCTTCATTTTTAATTGTGCGGACACGGGTTACCAGCATTGTTTTTTCCAGCACGTCACCGGTGGTTTCACCGATCCTGATACGGTCGCCAATTTTGAAAGCGCGCATATACGTGATCACCAACCCGGCAATAATGTTACTGATCGCAGATGATGAGCCAAGGGAAATGAGCAAGCCCAGGAAAACGGAAACACCCTGGAATGCAGGCGAGCTGCTTCCCGGCAGGTATGGAAAAATCACGATGAAAGCAAAAGCATAAATGAAAACACGAAGCAGATTGTAAGTAGGCATTGCCCAGTCGGGATAAAAACCGGGAAACTGGAGTTTGCCGGTTTCAATTTCCCTGCTGAGAAAGTAAAGGAACCTCACCACATAGCGCGCTACAACTATAATTACGATAATCGTGATGATCTCAGGGATATAGCCGATGAATCCGAAGAACATATTTTTCAGCGGAGTGACGATGTAGCCGATCAGCCTCTTAGTTACTCCCTCGGTTGCAGGAATGATGCTAAATATTAACGGAAGGGAAATGGAAACTAGAAAAAGTATAAGCGCCCACTTTAATACGTCCAATAGCCACTTTACAACCTGTAATTCCCGCTCTGCTGAAAGAAATTCATAGTTCCTGATCTTAATGCCCTTGAGATATTTGTCGCTCTTCTTTGCCAGCCATAACACAAGCCTGCTGAAACCTTTGTTTAAATAAATGATCGCAAGGATCAAAACCAGGATCACCAGAAGGATCAGCCCGGTTCGCATCAACTTTCGGCTCAGGCTGGTGCTTTTGTAATGTTTCTGTACGCTTTCCTTGATGATAGAGACATAGTCATCAGCCACCTTCTGCCGGGGCTTGTCGAGCCAAAACGCATCGCGGTCGGTGATGCTCACAATGATGATCTCGCCATGCATTATGTCGTAGCTTTCCTCACCGGGAAAGACAATCAGCTTCTCTTCTGAAAACTGGCGGGTGTCTGCCAGTTTCTCCAATTTAGCCCTGATGCTTTCGGCCCTGTCCGTGGGTGAAAAAGGCCCCAGTTTTGAATAGATATAAAACAGCGTATCGCGAAAAACAATCACCGGCACGCCTTTCGTATTCGCCCGCAATGAATCCACCTGTTTTTTTATTCGCTGATCCCTTTCTTCCTGGGCCAGTTTCAGCGAATCAAGCCGTTTTTGCAGGGCTTCCTTTTTGCGGGCATCGCTTGCTTTCAATTCCTCAATTTCCTGCATCAGCCTGGATTGCTCGAGCGAGTCAGCCAGGTGGACGGAGTCTGCCTGCTCTATTAACGCTTTTCCCTGCTCCTGCGTGGCTGCAAGTGCAGAGTCCTGCTGGCTTTTTTGCAGTCTATCTGAAGTTTGCGCGAATACTGCTGCACTGCTGAAAAGCAGCACCAGTATTTTAAGTCCTTTATTCATTTTCTCCCTGTGATTAATGTTAGCATACCGGATTCATCAAAGCGGATAAAATAGTCAAAAAAAATTTTATCATCTTAAATGCAGATGCCGGCAGTAACTCTCAGGAATGACAATTCAAAGTGATACATTATCCGGATGCCTAAGCGATAACAAACAATTACTCATCACCTGATGCAGGGATTGGAGATGTGATTAGCGTTACATACCCTGCAATACCTGCCACAAGTGATGCTGCCATTATACCCACCTTGGCTTCCAGGATATATTGCTCATCTGAAAAGGCAAGCTCCGTGATAAAAAGCGACATCGTGAAGCCCACGCCACCCAGCAATGCCGCTCCGTAAATATGCCGCCATGTGGTGCCTTCGGGAAGGCTTGCAAGCTTGGTGACTACCATGAACTTTGTCATACCGGTGATGCCTATAAATTTCCCGATGACCAGCCCGGTAAAAATTCCGATGGTGACAGGGTTGCCGAGACTGGACAGCACATTGCCCGACAGTTCGATGCCTGCATTGGCCAGGGCAAACACTGGCATCACGACAAAGGCTACCAGCGGGTGCATGCCATGCTCGAGCCGCTGCAGCGGTGTCTCAGCAGCAACGGTATATTTTCGTATATCTCCGAGAATATCGAGCTGCTCGTGTGTCACAAGATGGTTGTCATTCGGTTGGGCATTGCGAAATTTTTTCGTGAGCCGCTCAATGCTGCCGAGGTATCCCTGCTCATCTATCTTGGTGCTGGCAGGAATTGCGAATGCCGCCAGCACTCCCGCGATGGTGGCATGAACACCTGATAGCAAAAATGCCAGCCACAGACCGCCAATGCCAAGAATGCCATAAAAGACCGAGCTGCGAATTCCAAGCAGGTTGCCCCCGATCATGAGCGCAAGAAATGCCGCGCCAATGCCCACATTGAGCAGTGAAACATCCGAGGTATAAAACAATGCGATCACGATCACCGCACCAAGGTCATCGGCAATAGCGAGTGCTGTGAGAAATACTTTAAGTGACAGCGGCACACGGCTACCCACCAAGGAGAGAATGCCCAGCGCAAAGGCAATGTCAGTGGCCATGGGAATACCCCAACCGTTCGATACTGGCGCCTCCCTGTTAAATGCTATATAAATGAGCGCGGGCACTATCATACCACCCGCACCCGCAGCCATCGGCAGCAGTGCCTTGCGGAATGATGATAACTCACCTCCAATAAATTCACGCTTCAGCTCAAGCCCTACTACGAAAAAGAAAACCGCCATCAGCCCGTCATTGATCCAGTGGTGAAGGTCTTTAGCGATCACGAAATCACCGAAACCGATGCTGAACGGTATGTGCCAAACGGCATGATAAGAATGCGAGAAGGGCGAATTGGCCCATATCATCGCCACCACTGCCGAAGCGAACAGCACGATGCCACCCGTGGTTTCATGCTTGATGAATTTATTTACCGGCTGAAGAAGAACATCAATTTTTTCTTGTTTCAATATGATTTTGTTTCAGTTTTCAGATGGATTTTCAAGATACTGCTTTTTTTATTTCTGCGTAACCACGGTAATCTTGTGGTTTGAATTGCTTTGGCTATCAACCATCTATTTCCCTGAATTTGTATATGTCGATTAGTTTGCCCAGTTTTAAGTGAATAGAACCTGAAACAAATCAGCGTTGACACATCTAAACAACTCAAAAAAAAATTTAAAATGAAAACAATAGCTCTTTTGCTTTTAACAACCGTAGCTGTACAAGCGCAGAATAATTTTACGCTATACGCTTGGGTATATCCTTTTTCTGAAGGACTTGCCTTGGTTAATAAGGGTGCAAATGTAAGTTACGGATACCCTGACGGAGGAAAATGGGGCTATGCCGATAAAACCGGCAAAGAGGTGATTGCCTGCAAATATGATTTTGCAAAGGATTTTCATGAAGGGCTTGTCGCAGTGCAGCTAAACGAAAAATGGGGTTTTGTAGATAAAACCGGTAGAGAAGTTATTCCCCTGAAATACGATGATGCCGATAATTTTTCAGAAGGGCTTGCCGCGGTTAAAGTTGGTGAAGAATGGAGTTATATTGATAAAACCGACAAAGCAGTTATTCAAACAGATTACCTGTCTGCAAACGGTTTTTCAGAAGGGCTTGCTCCCGCTATGCCTAATGAAAAGATTGAAGGCAACTATTTAATGGTTTACATAGATAAAACAGGAGCTATAGTCATCTGGCCGAAATACAAAACAGCGGTGCCCTTTTCCGAAGGGCTTGCCGCAGTTGAATTGGATTATCAGAAATGGGGCTTTATTGACAAAACGGGTGAGGAAGTTGTTCCATTAAAATATCTTGCAGCAGGTAATTTTTCAGAAGGGCTTGCCCCTGTTCAACATGTGAATGGCAAATGGGGCTTTGTGGATAAAACCGGGAAAGAAGTGATTCCGCTGAATTATGAAGCTGCAGGTAAATTTTCACAAGGGCTTGCAGCAGTAAAAAATAACGGAAAATGGGGGTTTATAGATAAAACAGGAAAAGTAGTTATTGCTCCGCAATTCGGGCATACCTATCAGTTTTCCGAAGACCTTGTGGCGGTTAAGGTCAACGGTAAGTGGGGGTTTATAGACAAAACTGGTAAAATTGTTATTCCTGCCCAATATGAAGATGCTCAGAATTTTGCCGAAGGACTGGCGGCCGTTCAACTTAATGGAAAGTGGAATTTTATTGATAAGGCTGGTAAATAACGCCAATACCACTCCCTACTCCTCCCAAACGTTCGCTCAGGTCTTCAGCGCAGGGCCTGGAGCGGTTGCTGACCTAGGCGGATGAATTTGGCAGAAGACTTATGTCCTCAGTGTGGGTTATCCATGAGCAGTGAACGCCAGCCTTCTGCAAGACCAAAGTCTTGCTGCCGGTATCTTCAGTTCCAAGTGACCTTCGGGAACACTTTGAAATAGAGGAGACGAGATGCTTAACCTTTAATTAATTTATTTCCACACCCCTGTATAATTATTTCTTTTAAAGAACTATAAAACTTCAGAATATTTATGTACATTTCATAATACTTTCAAAAAACAAGTGGTAGAGCCGAACATATCCTTTTTCCCCACCAATAAAAAAATATCTTATGCTCATCAGAAACTTGTTCATTGCAACCATGATAGTGGGCCTGTTATCATTTCAAGCCTTTGGACAAGGTAATGTAATAGCCACAAAAGGCAAAAAGTTTTGGTTGGGATTCATGGAGAATCACCAAGTAGAGTCAACGGACGAGTTAAGAATATTTATTTCGTCCAATGTCAGCACCAGCGGCACGTTGTCTATCCCAACAACGGCTTATACACAGAATTTTAATGTCACAGCAAACGTCACCACAACTCTCATTATCCCCAATCCAATCGCTGAACATTTCACCTCTGAGGTAGTTGAAAATAAGGGAATTTACATCGAGACGCAGGCAATAGTAAGCGTATTTTGTATCAACTATGAGGATCACACTGCAGATGGCGCTCATATCCTGCCTATTCAGTCCCTGGGTATTGATTATAGAATAAGCGGTATTTACGGGCTTTCAGGATATTCGGAATTTTCTGAATTTCTGATTGTGGCCACAGAGGATAATACCCAGATCATGATTACTCCGACCGCTGCCACTTCCGGTGGCCGACCTGCAAATGTTCCGTTCATCGTGAACCTCAATCGCGGAGAATCTTACCAGGTACAAGCCGCATCTTCTTCCGGTGATTTTACGGGCACAACGGTCACGGGCACGGAAGCCAGCGGTGACTGCCGTCCATTTGCGCTTTTCTCCGGCTCTGAATGCTTAAACATCCCTGTCGGTTGCAGGTGGTGCGATCATGTCGTAGAACAAAACTATCCGAGGAGCAAATGGGGGAAAGTTTATTATGCTGTGCCGTTTTCATTTGCTACCGGCTACACGCTGCGCGTACTTGCGGACGAAAACAATACAGTGGTCACCATAAACGGAGGAACACCCATTTCCCTAAATGCGGGACAGTTTTATGAGCAAAACCTTGTTTCAGGTCCTGCTTGTATAGTTGCAAATAAAAGAATATGTGCAACGCAATTTATGGATGGCCGCGAGTGTGTCGGTGATGGAGATCCTGCCATGCTTATGCTAAATGCGGATGAACAGAGAATCAATAATGTTACATTCAGCACCGTTGCCTCACCCATTATTGTCAATCACAACTTGAATATTGTGATGAAAACAGCTCATATCAATCAGCTTACAATGGACGGATCGCCTATTAATCCTTCGCTCTTTTCTCCTTTCCCCGCCTGTCCAACTTATTCTTATGCTCAACTGTCATCAGTGGCAACAGGAAGCCATACGCTGGATGCTGATAGTGGCTTTACGGCTTATGTTTATGGGTTGGGACAGGATGAAAGCTATGCGTATGGCGTAGGCTCATTCATGCCCGCTGACGAAGTGGAAGTAGATACCATCCTTTGCACTTCCGACACCGTAGTGATAGGAAGCACACAACCCCTCTTTGACCCTTGGTGGTCAACAATTACCAATCCGAATGATACTATAGCTCTCGGACTAACGCTGACCGTAGTACCAAATACCAATGAGATTTATGTTTTGCATGGGAACCATTACATTTCCGGATGTCCTGTAGAACTTTTCTATAGTGTTGAAATTCCTATACCTCCCGCTGTTAGTATAACCAGCAGCGCTGATACTGTGTGCCAGTTTCAGCCTGTTCAGCTATCTGTAAATGTCACCCCTCCTTCGTCCGTATATCAATACACCTGGGATCCGCCTTTTGGACTTGATAATCCAAATATTGCTAATCCTGTTGCCACGCCAGCTTTTGACACATGGTACACGGTCTCGGTGAGGACACCAAGCGGCTGCGGGCAAACCGTTGACAGTATCTTTATTAAAGTGATCGGTGGTGGCATCACTAAGTTTGACGCAGTACCGGATGAGGAGCTTATTTGCCGTGGGGAATCAGTCCAGCTGAATGTAATTATCGAACAAAAAATTTATGATGAAGACTTTGATCCAATAATCAATAGCGGTCTTTGGTCGAATATATCGCTGGGAGTTGCAAGCACAGCATGTGGCTCTCTTTCCGGCAACGGGCTTTACTTCAATGGAACCGGAACCAGATCGGCTGCCACAGTTGACCTGAATGTATCCACAGGCGGAACCATTCAGTTTGCGCTGAAAATTGGCAGTGGCAGTGCGCCTTGCGATGATGCTGACTTCGGAGAAGATGTGATTCTCGAATATTCTACCAATGGCGGAGGAAGCTGGACGCCAATAGCTACCTATTATGAGTTTGCTTACACTTCAATGACCATGGTTACCATTGCCATTCCAGCAGGGGCAAAAACAAATAACACCCGTTTCCGTTGGAGACAGACTGCAAATTCAGGCAATAACCAGGACAACTGGGTTTTGGATAATATTATCATCAGTTCCATAGATAATACCAATTATGCCGTGAACTGGACTCCCTCTACCGGGCTGAATAATGCCACAATAAAAAACCCTGTTGCAACTCCTTTAACGGATCAGACCTATTCGGTTCGATATACGAGCAACGGCTGTGTATATATTGACTCCATAGTTTTTGATGTGGGACAACCTTTTAATTTAAGCGTGACAAGTGACACTATCTTATGCGCAGTCACAGGCATTCAGCTTAGCGCGGTTCCGGATTTGACCGGCACATATACCTACAACTGGTCTCCTTCATTTACACTTAGTAATGCGGTGATATCAAATCCGGTTGCAACACCATTATCCAATACTAACTACCAGCTAACTGTTACTTCCTCACAGGGCTGCACAACGATCGACAGCGTGAAGGTGACGGTTGTATCCCTTTCTTCGTTTGACATACAACCTGACCGTGATTCTATCTGCCAGGGAGAATCTATCCAGTTAAATACTTTCTACAACACCGGATGCGGTACTTATGGCAGCACCTGCAATGGCACCCCCTCCAATGTTCAGCTGGGAAACGGTACAGGTTCTTCAAGTTCGTCAAGCACATCGCCCTATTACAGCAGCTATACTGGTTCAAGGAGGCAATATCTGCTTACACAAACTGAACTGGCTGCCTTAGGAATTACCCAGGCCAGCACCTTCACCCAACTGGGATTTAATGTTTACAGTGTTGGAGCTGCCGCATTTCAGAATTTCACAATTAAGATGGGCTGTACCGCTTTGAACAATCTTACCTCATCATTTGAAACAGGCTTGCAGACGGTGTTTGTACCAAAGGCTATTTCCCTCACCAATGGTTGGAATATTTATGTCTTTGACTACACTTTCGACTGGGATGGCGCTTCAAACCTGATTGTTGAAGTTTGCTTTGATAACCCAAGCACACAATCAAGTTCAAGCGTTTATTACACAAACACCGGCTTCACCTCTACTACCTATTATTATGGGTCTTCGATATGCAATTATCCTACCGGATATACTACTTCTTATCGTCCAAATATGACCTTCGGCTATTGTCCCATTTCTGCAAGCGCTGATCTGATATACAATTGGACTCCCGCAAATGGATTAAACAATGTCACTATTCCTAACCCTGTGGCTACACCAGGCTCCACCACCACCTATTATCTCACCGCTATTGATACTGCCTCTGGATG
>CAYOYI010000098.1:0-10307 GCA_964408105.1 uncultured Chitinophagaceae bacterium
CTGCGTTCCAGTTAAAATAATTCACCGCCTGAAATATTTTGACATGCAGCTCATAGCCTGAATGACTCAAACCGAGAGAGGCAAGCCCGTGTCCAAAGAAGGTAAGAAAAAGGACTCCCCTGAAATAAAGTACGGTATTCTCCTTTATTCTATTCTGAATAGATTCTAACATTTTATGTTCTACTTGTATTTAACTGTCAGATCATCGAAATAAGTAACAGCATCCGCCTTCGTCCATAATCCGATTTTTCCGGGAGCCGTAAAGGTCGAGTCTTTTACCTGGAAAAGTTGCTTGTCATCAAGAAAAACTGTGAACAAATCACCTCTTGCTTTCAGCTTCAAAGTGTGCCAATCAGAACCCATTGGCTCCACTTCAATTCCATAAGTTTTTCCTTTGTCAACCAGCGGCAGATCGGTGCGCTCGCCTTCCTTCATCTTGTATAAGACAACATTATTCTCAAGCGGATTAGCGCGCACGATGTAATGATTGCTCTCATCAATGTAACGCCAAATGAATCCGCCTCCCTGATCGATGTCACCTTTTACCGCGCGAAACTTTACGGAGAGTTCAACATCAGCAGCTTTGATGTTGTCGTAAACAGCCAAATTGAAATGTGCTCTTGGATTTTCACTTTGCAATTGTGCGAAAACTTTGTTGCCATTATCGTCCAACACCTTCCAGTCAGCAGAGCCGGCACCCCAGAAATGATTTGACCAGTCTTCAGGAATGGAGTTAGCGGGATGATGCTCAAAATCAAAAAATGTGTGCTCCTTAGAATTGTTGCAAGCTAAAAAGCCCAAACAAAAAGCAAATAGTAATGAGTTGAAAATGACGGGCAAGCTCTAATTGTTGGCGTTGACAATAGGTTCTCCATCCATATCTCCATCGGTGATATTGTACATCGTTCGGTCAGTTTCTATCGGTACATACTCTTTTTCAGAAATTACTTTAAGACCCGAAAAAAGCAGAAATCCGAGGATTGCAGCCGCTGCGGAAAGCTCCATCCACTGCATGATTTTTCTCGTTTTGTCGGATTTACCCCTCCGCCCGTTGAGAATGTCTTTTTCCAGTTTCTGAAAAAATCCATCAGGTACTTTGAAGACTTTCTTCTTCTCGAGATTGAAAAGTTTAGAGACTTCGCTTTTAAGGTTTGTGTTGCCCATTTGTCTGCTTAGACAAGCAGACAGGCAGAATCTTTAATGACTAGGAAAGAAAATTTAATTCTTGTAACTGGTTGATAACGTCAACCTTTTATCTCCTGCAGCAGCGGCACGCTCCTTTTGTAGGATTCAATACTTTCCCTGATGATCTCGTAAGCTTTTTCTTTCCCGTAAAATTCCTCTACTTCAATTCGATTATGCTCCAGGACTTTGTAATCCTGGAAAAAGCGTTTTATCTCCACCATGGTATGCGGAGGAAGCTGTTCCAGGGAATCAATATGGTTCACCGCAATATCGTGCTTGGCAACCGAAATTATTTTGTCATCAATTTCATCGCGGTCAATCATCCGCATCACGCCAATTACTTTCGCATCCACAAGGCAGCGGTGCGGAAATTCGATTTGCGAGATCACCAGTATATCGAGCGGATCTTTATCATCGGCATAGGTTTGCGGAATAAAGCCGTAGTTCGCGGGATAATGTACGGAAGAATACAAAACCCGGTCGAGCTTGATGAGGCCGCTCGGCTTGTCAATTTCATATTTCCCTTTGCTGCCTTTCGGGATCTCAATGATTGCGGAAACCACTTGGGGAATATTTTCTCCGGGCGGAATATCGTGCCATGGATGTGTCATTGTGCGCAAATTAGCTCAAGTCAGGAATATCCAGACCAAAGCATAAACGGATATGGCAACGCCATACCAAAAGACCGGAAATGCATTCAGTACATCATTGCCGGAAACCTTGGTATCCTGCTCCAATGTGTCGGCAGAAAAATACATCCCGATGCCCATGATCATCAGGTTTAGCAGAAGCATAGCATGAATCGGGATCACCTTTGAATCCGATAAAGAAAGCAGTACCGGAGCTGCCACTAGCAGCGGCAGCAGAAAAAACTGAACGATGATCTTTCTTCTTCCCGAAAGGAAGTAGATCAAGCGGTGGGAGAAAGAAAATTTCAAAAACTTATCAAACAGCAGGTATCCGGTTATGATTGTTGCTGCGATACCAATCAGTGCAATCGGTATCATTAGAATTCCATTCATACGCCACCAGGTGCCTACAATTGAAAAGCCTTTATAAAAAACAGAATTGAATTCACTTACGCCAACCGGACTAAAGAGCAGGAAGCCGAATAGTATATTCACATAGCAGATACCCAGCCAAAGCACAAATGTCCGGTAAAGTGCATCACGCCCGCGAAGAGAGTTAAAGAAATCCAGAAAGAATAACCCGATAATAAAGCAAAGGAGAGGGCCGGATGAAAAGATCAGTGTCACGCGAATGAAACTCCACTCGCGATAGTCAAAAGGAAGATTCTGTATATGGTTATAGTCAATTGACGGGTCGTAACCGAAAATCATACAAGCTGCGCCTATAATATATTGTTGGGTGAGATAAGCAATGATATATGCCGGGATGATGAGAATGGAAGAGGTCAGAACCCTTTTGAGCTGGTTTAAAAAAGGGTCGGGGACATCTATTTTACCAAAGACGTCAATATCTATTTCTTCCGGTTCGTTCGGGAAAGGATTCTCGAATGGACGTTTCGCTTCCTGCATAGCCCTGTATGAAAATGGGCTTTGAATTTAACTGATTAAAAGAAAAGGCTACTTGATAGAGCTGCCTTCTGTCATGCTTTCAACCGGGCTGATGAATGAAAGAGTTCCGTCTGCTCCTTCGGCAGTGAGGATCATTCCGTGCGATTCAATGCCCCTGATTTTTTTCGGAGCGAGATTCGCAACAACGGTGACTTTCTTACCGATGATTTCCCCGGGCTTGAAAAATTGCGCAATGCCGGATACAATCGTTCTTTTTTCAGAGCCCAGATCAACCTGCAGCTTCAGCAGCTTGTCGGCTTTCTCTACTTTTTCAGCAGTTATGATTTTTCCAACACGCAGATCCATTTTTGAGAAATCATCATAGCTGATGGATGGTTTGCCATTTGCTGCCGGGGTTGCAGCAGGTTGAGCCGCAGCATTGCCATGCAGCTTTTCAATTTGTTTCTGGATGGTTTCATCTTCTATCTTTTCGAATAACAAACCGGCTGTTCCAAGTTGATGATGTGGCGGCAATAAGCTCAGGTTGCCGATATTTTCCCAGCGAAGAACGGATGCATCCAGGTTCATCATAGTCAGCAGCCTGTGCGAGGTGAATGGCAAAAATGGCTCCAGCATCACAGCCAGGTTAGCAATGAGCTGAAGGCAATCATACAAAACATACTTTACTGCTTCAGGGTCGGTCTTGATAAGTTTCCACGGCTCTTTTTCAGTAAGCAGTTTGTTGCCGTGGCGAACTGCATTCATCAACTCCTGCAGAGCTTCGCGGAAGCGATACTCATCCATTGAAATTTCAATTTTTGATTTCTGCTCCTGAATGAATTTTTTCAAATCGTCACATTCATCTGCCGCAGGCACTTTCCCCTCAAAGAATTTTTCTGTCAGAACAAAAACCCGGTTTACAAAATTGCCGAGGATGGCTGCCAGTTCGCTGTTATTCCTTGCCTGAAAATCTTTCCAGGTGAATTCACTGTCTTTCGTTTCAGGCATGATGGAGCAAAGCACATAGCGAAGCACATCTTCCTTATTCGGCAATTCATCCAAATATTCGTGCAGCCAGATTGCCCAGTTGCGTGATGTGGAAAGTTTATTGCCTTCAAGATTAAGGAATTCATTGGCCGGAATATTTTCGGGCAGAATGTAGCTTCCTTCCGCTTTGAGCATGGCAGGAAAGATGATGCAATGAAAAACGATGTTGTCTTTCCCGATGAAATGAATGAGTTGAGTTTCTTCATCCTTCCAATATTTTTCCCAGTCTTTGGTCAGAGCCTTTGTGGCCGAGATGTAGCCGATTGGTGCATCAAACCACACGTACAAAACTTTTCCTTTTGCATCAGGTAGAGGAACAGGTACACCCCAATCCAAGTCTCTTGTCACTGCTCGGGGCTGCAATCCCTGATCGAGCCATGACTTGCATTGGCCAAAAACATTTGACTTCCAGGTTCCCTTCTTTTCATCTATCCATTTTTCCAACCACTCCTTTTGATATTTATCCAACGGCAAAAACCAGTGCGTGGTTTTTTTCTTCACAGGAGGCTTACCGGAAAGCGTTGAACGCGGATTTATCAAATCCGAGGGGCTTAAACTCTTTCCGCACTTCTCGCACTGGTCGCCATAGGCACGCTCGTTGCCGCAATTCGGACATGTGCCTTCGATATAGCGGTCGGCAAGAAATTGTTTGGCTTCTTCATCATAATATTGTTCGCTTTCTTCTTTAAGGAATTCACCTTTGTCATAGAGCGTTGTAAAAAATTCAGAAGCAGTTTTATGATGAATCGGATCAGAAGTACGGTGATAAATATCGAAGCTGATACCAAACCGCTCAAAGGTCTTTTTATTCAACGAATGAAATTCATCAACAACTTCCTGCGGTGTTTTCTTCTCTTTTATTGCCCTCAGCGTAATCGGGATTCCATGCTCGTCCGAGCCGCAAATGAATTTCACATCCTCACCTTTCAGCCGCAAATACCGCACGTAAATATCAGCAGGCAAATATGCTCCAGCGATATGACCAATATGCAACGGGCCGTTGGCATAGGGAAGGGCTGCTGTGACTAAATATCTTTTGGGCTTGTCCAAGACTTCGATCTTTTTTAGGAGTTTCGCAAAGATAATGAATGTCATTTCGGCTATCTCAATGTGTCATCGCGGACGTGTTCCGCGATCCCTTTGGATGGTCAGCTATATAATTCGGTACGTGACTCCGGGAGATGCCGGAACGTGTCCGGCATGACAACGTGACTATGACAACTTCACTTGCCATTACTCCTCCATATCTTAAAACGGGTGACAAGATCGGTATTGTTTGTACGGCAAGAAAGATCACTTTGAAAGAGATTGCATTTGCGGTAAGAAAACTGAAGTCATGGAAGCTAGAGCCAGTGATTGGTGGATCAATAGGCAAATCTTTGAACCAGTTTGCAGGAGATGACTGGGCGCGCACGGAGGATTTTCAGCAAATGTTAAATGATGATGAAGTAAAAGGGATCCTCTGCGCGCGGGGAGGGTACGGAACGGTGAGGGTCATTGATAAGCTTGATTTTTCTGTTTTTAAAAACAAGCCGAAATGGATAGTTGGATTCAGCGACATCACAGTATTGCACGCGCACCTTCACCGGCACTTCGGCATTGAAACTATTCATGCTTCTATGCCGCTGAGTTTCAAAACGAATACAAAAGCTGCTTTGGATAGCTTGCGTGATACACTTTTTGGGAAGAAGCTGCAGTATAAAATCCCGAAACATAATCTTAACATCACAGGAAAAGCAAAAGGGGAGTTGGTGGGCGGTAACCTATCCGTTCTTTACAGTATCGCAGGTTCGCGTTCCGATTTAAAGACTGCCGGAAAGATTTTGTTTATTGAAGATCTGGACGAATACCTTTATCATGTTGACCGAATGATGATGCAGTTGAAGCGAAGTAATAAGCTGCGAAACCTTGCCGGAATGATTGTCGGGGGATTTTCCAAAATGCGCGACAACGAAATCCCTTACGGAAAAAACGCGCGCGAAATCATCCATGAGCATGTAAAAGACTACGGTTATCCGGTCGCATTCGGTTTTCCTGCCGGGCACATCAGCGACAACCGTGCAATGATCTTTGGAAGAAAAATTAAACTTAAGGTCAGTCCATCAGGCGGCAGCGTCAGTTTTTAACGGATGAGGGATTATTTCACGCGCGACAGGTTTCTGGAATTATTGGCTGTTGTTTTCAGTGTTCTTTATACCGCGCTCATCACATATGAGATCATCTGGTGCTGGCTTTTCGCCATTGCCGCTTCCGTGATCTTTATTTATCTCGTTTTCAAAAAAAGCCTTATCGCGGAAACCGTTCTTCACATCTTCTACCTGCTTGCTGCTGTTTATGGCTGGGTGACATGGGGAGCATCGGGCGGGTTTGCTGTGAGCAGCTATGGCTTGAATATGAACCTGCTTCTCATTGCTTCAGGTTTTGGCTGTGTGCTAATCTCTGGTTTTGTTCTGAAAAAATTTTTCGCAGCAGCGATGCCCTTTGTAGATTCATTCACTACTATCTTCAGCTTTATTGCTACCTACATGATGGCACACATGGTTTTGGAAAACTGGCTCTACTGGATCGTGATTGACAGCGTGTCGGTTTACATATATGCGAAGCGCGGGCTGCATATTGGATCGGCACTGTATTTCATTTATACCTTGCTGGCGATTAACGGCTACTTCCAATGGCGGAGCTGATAAAGGTTGCAATCGTTGGGCCTGAGTCAAGCGGGAAAACCTTCCTTGCAGAAAAACTCGCGCTGCATTTCGATTGCCTGTGGGTGCGGGAATATGCGCGGGAATACTTGAAACCGGGTTGCGATTATACTCAACATGATGTCGAGCAGATTGCAAGAGGGCAAATTAAGTCAGAAGATTCATTAACAGAAAGATCAAATTCCGTTTTGATCTGCGACACGAATTTATTGGTGATAAAAATCTGGATGGAACATAAATACGGCAGCACCTCAAAGAGGATCGAAGAAGAAATTTCACGCAGGAAATATCACCTGCATCTGCTCACCGCTCCCGACCTGCCTTATGAAGATGACCCCTTACGTGAGAATCCCGAACTTGGGGAATATTTTTTTGAGAAGTATAAGCAACTGCTCGTACGATTAAAAATGAGTTATCAAATCGTATCGGGAAATGAACAGGACAGAATTTTTAAAGCTATTCGCTTTGTTCAGAATGAAATAAATAAGACTGACTCTATGAATGGATGAAAACTTTTATTACTTTTAGCATACCCCGCTGAAAAAGCTGCTTGCTAGCAGCTATTAAGAATCAAGAAATAGCCACTTATGAAAATACTATCTGCGATAATAGCCTCAGTGCTTGTTGCTTTGTGCAATTCAGTGCAGGCCCAAAACCTGAACTGGGTAAATCAATTAAAGACTACCGATCACAACCGTAGCTGGTCAATTGCTGTTGACGGTGCAGGAAATGTATTTATCGCAGGCTACTTCCAGGGCACTACCGATTTTGACCCTGGTGCGGGTGTAAGTAACCTTTCTTCGGTGGGAGGCCGAGATGTTTTTGTCGCAAAATTTGATGCTTTCGGCAATTTATTGTGGGTAGTACAATTTGGAGATACCTTGAATGATCAATTGGGAGGGATCGCGGTTGATGCTTCCGGGAATGTTTACGTCACCGGTGATTTTATAGGCACAGTTGATTTCGATCCTGGAGTAGGAGTTTTTAATATGACTGGTTCTGCAAGTGGAAGCCTTTTTATGGTTCAGCTCAACGCTTTGGGAAACCTGGTTTGGGCTAAGCGAATCGGTGGAGACGCGTTCGGAAGATCAATTGCAGTTGATGCCTCGGGAAGCATATATCTAACCGGGAATTTTAATGGAACTGTTGACTTTGATCCGGGCCCGGGTGTGTATAATCTCTCGGGAACTTATGACCTTTTTGCAGCCAAGTTTAATGCGTTAGGTGGACTTGTTTGGGCCATACGCTGGGGAGGATCATCTATTGATAATGCAAGGAGCCTTACCGTTGATCAGTTGGGCAACGTTTATGTCACCGGTTACTTTCGTCAAACGGCAGATTTTGACCCGGGTCCTGGAGTATTTAACCTCACAGCACCAGTGTACGATGATGCGTTTATAATCAAGCTCAATGCTTCAGGCAATTTCGTTTGGGCAAGGCAAATGGGTAGCACAAGCGGAAATGTTAGTATGTATAATTCAATCGCTGCTGATGCATCAGGAAATATTTACGTAACCGGACAGTTCCGATATAGCATAGATTTTGATCCCGGAGTAGGTGTTTTTAATGTTACATCAATCGGGCTTCGGGACGCATTCGTTCTCAAACTTAATTCATCGGGAGATTTGATCTGGGTGAAGCAGATGGGAGGCTCAGGGGGTAATTATGGCCAGTCAATAGCCCTTGACAATTCCGGAAATATTTTTGTTGCTGGCTATTTCAACGGCATCACTGACTTCGACCCAGGAGCAGGAATCTTAAACATCGCTGCTGCTTTTTCCGATGTTTTTATCTCCAAACTAAACTCCTTCGGGGACTTGATGTGGGTAAGTCAAATCGAAAAGACGGCCTTAAATGACAATGGCAATTACATTGCACTTGATGATTCAGGGAATGTAGTCATAACGGGCTACTTCACCAGTATGACGGATTTTGATCCGGGCCCCGGAACGCTAAACCTTACAGCTTCCTATTTTGACATTTTTATACTTAAGCTGTCACCGGCAGCCCGGACCTACTATGTGGTCAGAGGAAATGTGTTTGAAGATTATAACAGCGATTGTAATTGGAATCCCATGGAACGTACAATTCCCGGGATGTATGCAAAAGCAGAACCGGGTTCATATTTGGGCTTAACTGATGGAAACGGGAACTACTCCATTTATCTTTCAGATACCGGGAGTTATACGATTTCGTTAGGCACCCCGGATTCCTTCTGGCAGCTATCCTGTGACACATCATATCTTGTCCAGTTGACAAGTCCACTTGATACAGTTAGCGAAATTGATTTCGCAATTCAACAGAATAATGCTGGAGCACAGCTCCCTTGGTTATATGGAATGACGCTGGAGCGCGGGGTAAATGGAGGTGGAACGATTTTCAAAATAAGGACGGATGGAAGCGGATTTACAATTCTGAATGCGTTTGATTTCAATAAAAGAGCAAACGGGTTGACGCCCTATGGTGATTTGTTCCTTGCAAACAATTATAAGTTGTACGGGATGACGTCAGCCGGGGGAATTTTTGAGCATGGCGTACTTTTTGAATACGATTTGTCCGCTCACACATACACCAAGCTGGTTGACTTTAACGGGACTAATGGCAGCGCACCCTTGGGAGGAGTTGTCCAGGCGCCAAATGGTAAACTCTATGGCATGACTGCACAAGGAGGTTCTTATAATAAAGGCGTGCTGTTTGAGTATGACCCCTCTACTCATAATTATGTCGTGAGATTTGATTTTGATAGCATCAGTGGTTCTTCACCAGGCGGAAGTTTGTGCCTCGCTTCCAACGGAAAATTATATGGCTTAACAAGGAATGATGGGGTCAATGATAATGGCGTTCTTTTTGGATTTGACACTGATAGCAATGTGCTGATAAAGAAAGCAGATTTTGAAGAGCTTAGTTTAGGGCGATCCCCAAATGGTAATTTGATTGAGGCTTCAGACGGAATGCTGTACGGAATGGCGCAGGGTGGGGCGAACAACGGATATGGGGTGATATTTAGGTATGATCCTTCAAACGATAGCATTGTCAAGTTGACGGACATGGCCGTTCAGATACATGGCTATGATCCCAATAGCAGCTTTCTGCAGGCTTCAAATGGCAAATTGTACGGGGTAACTTCTGATGGGTCAAATGACAATGGTGTTCTATTCGATTATGATATAATCACGGGTGTATCTACGCAAATAACAGAATTCGGCTTTCTGCATACCGGTTCTGCTGCCTACGGCAGCGTTATACAGGCCGCAAACGGTAACCTTTATGGAATGACAAGGGCAGGGCAGATGTATGAATATGACATTTCGAGTGATACTATGCAGGTGGTCTTTCAATTCAATAATCTGACCGGTGTGGAATCATACGGGGCTTTTATAGAAGTTCCGGTAATTACCACCAATTCCTCTGACATTTGCCAGGGAGATTCAATATATGCAGGAGGAGATTGGCAGTTTGCAACTGGTACTTATTATGACACCTTGGTTAATCATAGCGGATACGACAGCATCGCTATTACCAACTTGACAGTAGTGAACAGCATCTTCACTAATCTCAATCCTTCTATCTGTCAAAACGATTCGTTCCTGGCAGGCGGCAGCTATCAAAACATTGCCGGAGTATACTATGACACGCTTACTGCTTCATTCGGATGCGACAGCATCATTGTAACTAATCTGACAGTTCTGGACACTTTCATAACCAATCATGCAGTTTCTGTCTGCTCCGGGGATTCATTCTTTGTGCAAGGTAGCTGGCAAACAGCTTCTGGAATTTATGCAGACAGTTTCCTTACTAATACTGGTTGTGATAGCTTGGTGTTGATCGATCTTTCATTTGTATCGTGCAGCCCCGT
>CAYOYI010000098.1:10407-11597 GCA_964408105.1 uncultured Chitinophagaceae bacterium
GGGATGACACATCTGAAAGGTAGTAATCCGCAAAGGATGATAGATCCTGATTTGTACTTTATGTTCCCTAAAGACACCTTCCAAATGGGCGAGACAGTAAACGGCTCGGTTTATCTCGGCACGGCAGCAAATCAGATCACCAATGTTTATGGAATTGCATTCTCAGTTAACTACCCTCAGTCCGTCATTGAAAGTGGAAGTTTCACGATTGACTTTATCAATTCATGGATGGCGCCACAAAACAACAGGATCTCGCTTTCAAAGGATTTAGCATCCGCTTCACAACTTGATGCTGCTGTGTCACGGATTGATCATAATAATGCTTCAGGTCATGGAAAGATCGCAGATGTAAGTTTCGTGATACGTGACAATATCGATGAGCAACCTCTGCAGGTTTTGTTTGATAATGTAAGTGCCATTGACAAAGACGAAAATCCGGTGAGCATTACTGCAGGACTGGACACTTTATTTATCGGTGATGGAACAACAAGCATCACTACACTGGCTGGTCAAAACAGAGTTCTCATCTACCCCAATCCCGCTTCGAATGAAGTTATCATTCAGGCAAGCTTTTCCATCAAACAATACTGCATTCGCGATTTGACAGGAAAGATAATGCTGCAAAAAACTGGCGTATCATCACAACAAATCCCGATAAACCTTAGCACTATAGAGCCGGGAGTTTATTTCATTTCGGTTTTAAGTGCCGATCAGTATCCGATTAGCAAGAAAGTGGTGGTTTACTAATTAGCTGTAACGAATCAGCTTTTTAACTCACCAATTTTCTCCCTCAGCCACCCCACATCCGCTAATGGTTTGGTGTTTTCAATTTCGGCTTCCAGTTGCTCCAGCTTCTTCTTTTCATTGGGAATAACACGCATCAGCTTATGCGTCATCCTTAGGAGGTTGTTGTAGGTCTTGACGTGATGGGCTGAAAGGGCCTTGTTCCTTCTCAGGTAAATCTTAAAGCTATCCATCATGGACTCCAGTGCGTCAATTTCTGATAGCTCATAGTAAGTTTTGAGCAGCATGGCTTTTGAATCAAGGCTATAGAAGATGTCGTTGTATTCCACCGTCTGGAGCATTTGTAACACTTTGGAATAATCTGTCTTGTAGAAATAGAATTTTGCAAGATTGTAAGTAAAAGCGTTTTCCCGTTCTGCTTCCGGCAGCTTGTCTTTGCAAGAATG
>CAYOYI010000099.1:0-11587 GCA_964408105.1 uncultured Chitinophagaceae bacterium
GGAACTTGTTCTACTAAATCAAGATGTATTCTTAAGATGAAAGAAATTTCAAAAAGGGCATTGGATGCCGTTGAAAATGATGAAGTAAAACTCCATCCTGAGAAATTTAAAAACACGTATCGCCACTGGATGGAGAATGTGCGTGATTGGTGTATTAGCCGCCAATTGTGGTGGGGGCATCGTATTCCTGCGTGGTACGATGAGGCCGGGAATGTTTACGTTGCTGAAACTTATGAAGATGCGCTTCAGCAGTTCAAAAATAAGAACCACAACGCTCCACCCGCAACACTCAACACCCTACGCCAGGATGAAGATGTGCTTGACACCTGGGCTTCTTCATGGCTCTGGCCTATTGCGGTCTTTGATGGTTTTAATGACAAATGCTTTGACAAGCAGAAAGGTAAAATCAACAAAGCCGCGAATGCTGAGTTGAGCTACTATTATCCTACCAAGATTCTCGTAACCGCGCCTGAAATTCTCTTTTTCTGGGTAGCCCGAATGATAATTGCAGGATACGAGTATCTTGACGAAAAACCCTTCAGCGATGTTTATCTGCATGGCATTGTGCGTGACAAGCAGCGCAGGAAGATGTCAAAGTCGCTGGGCAATTCTCCTGAGCCGCTGGAACTGATAAAAACTTACGGAGCAGACGGGGTTCGTATCGGGATGTTGTTCTCCTCACCTGCCGGCAATGATCTGCTGTTTGATGAGAAGCTATGCGAGCAAGGCAGAAATTTCTGCAACAAGATCTGGAACGCGCTCAGGCTTGTTAAAGGCTGGACGATCTCCGAGGGTAAGAACACCGCGAATGAACCTGCCATTCTCTGGTTTGAAAACAGGATGCACCAGGTCATGCAACAATTGGAAAATTCATTTGCTGATTACCGGATATCCGAGGCGCTTCATACCCTGTATAACTTCATCTGGGATGATTTCTGCTCCTGGTATCTTGAAATGATAAAGCCTGCCTATCAGCAGCCGTTGGATCAATTCACTTATGATAAAACGATTGAGTTTTTTGAAAAACTGATGCAGTTAGCGCATCCCTTCACCCCTTTTATTTCGGAGGAGATCTGGCATTTGCTGAAAGAACGAGATTCCAAAGCCTGTATAGCGGTAAGCTCCTACCCTGAATCAAGATCTTTCGATGAAGAAATTTTGAAAAATGCTGACACAGCTAAAGAAATCATTGCAAGAGTCCGCGAAGTCAGAAATCAAATGAGCATCAGTCCAAATGAGCCCCTGCCGCTTTCTTTTATCTCCAATCGAGATTCAGATTACGCTATGTTTGAGAACACAGTAGTAAAGCTTGCAGGATTGAAATCATTTTCAACCGCTGAAGCAGAAATCGAAGGGGCAAAAACATTTTTGGTTGGTGCTGACAAATTCTTTCTCGAAACCCCGGTTTCCTTCAACCCTGAAGAAGAACGCAAAAGGCTCAACCAGGAAATTGATTATATCAAGGGGTTCATCAAATCGGTAGAAGCAAAACTCAGTAATGAGCGATTTTCGAAAGGAGCGCCTGCTGCAGTAGTTGATAAGGAGCGAAAAAAATTGGAGGATGGAGAAGCAAAACTCAAAGCGCTTTTAGAAAATCTGGCGCAACTGAACTAAAACCGGTATTTGAATCCACTTAGTTCTTCAGAAACTTCCCACAGTTTTTGCTGAAGAGAATTATCATAAGCCAGCTTAGCTGCCTGCTTCGCTGTGCAATTGTGAAAATATTTACCGCTAACCCCTTTCACTTCATCTGAAGAAGCAAGGAAGACGCTTGTTTCAGCGCCTTTCTGCAAGCTTACCGACACGATGGATGAAAAAATTGACCATGCCAATGCACCATACCATTTTAATCCTGCTTTGCTTGCAATTCCGGTTTGTATCGTTCCCGGATGCAGGCAATTTGAAGTAATGTGAGTTCCCTTCAGACGCTTTGCCAGCTCAAAAGTAAAAAGTACGTTAGCCAGCTTACTTTGTCCGTAAGCCTTTAGGACAAAGTAGTTTTTGTTTTTCCTGAATGACTCGAAATCAATTTTTGCTCTGAGGTGAGAGTCCGAGGCTACACTTACAATTCGTGCATAATCAGATTTCTTTATGAGGTCAAGCAGCAGGCCTGTTAGCAGGAAATAAGCGAAATGATTTGTAGCAATCGTCATCTCTAATCCTTCTTCACTGAGCTTGAAGTCAGCGAACGTTCCTCCCGCATTATTTATAAGTACATCTACTACCGAAGTTCGTTTCCGAATTTCTTCGGCTGCTTCACGAATAGATTTCTGACTGGACATATCTCCGATCACATATCCAACATCCTGATTTCCGGTTGATTGTTTAATTCTTTCAACGGCAGCCTTTGCTTTTTGGTCATTCCGGCAAACCATGATCAGCCGGGCTCCTTTCATTGCTAAAATCCGTGACGTTTCAAAACCTATTCCATCGTTGCCACCGGTGATGACAACAGTGTGTCCTTTAATCAAACCGTCATAGTTTTTGAAAATTAGAAATACTCAAAAAGGAACCTGATTGACAAGGCTCACTTAACTACCGAAAACCTTTTGACTCGTGAAGTACTCCCGTTAACAACATTCAGAAAATAAATTCCTTTTTCAAAAGCAGAAATATCTGCCTGAATTATTTCTCCATTAGCAGGTATGCCGGTGTAAACGGTTGAAATCAATTGGCCAAGAGATGAAAAGATCTTGATCTCGGTTGGAAGATTACGGGCATTACTCAAAGTGATCTTCACCATACCGGAAATAATGGAAATAGTATTTATTTTAAACTGCCCCGGGTTTTCGATGCCGGTAGTTGTGGTATCAGGCGGCAAAACACTCGGTGAGCGAATCCAATCAATGATCTGCTGATCCAGAGGGCTGGTTGTGCTTGGATAATATGCAACCCAATTACCGGCTTCGTCAATAAGAAACTTGTAAAAGTTCCAAAGGATATTGGCGTTGGACACGCCATTTCTTGATTTTTTTTGCAGCCATTTGTAAACTTCAGCAGTATCTGGGGCGGTGATGGATATCTTTGACATCATTGGGAATTGGATACCCATCGAGTCAACGCAAAATTCATAGATGGTCGAATCGCCTCCCGGTTCCTGTCCACCGAAATCATTACACGGAAAACCGATGATAACAAAGTTGCTATCCTCGGATTGAGAATAAAGCGCTTCCAAATCAAAATACTGTGGCGTGAACTGGCAGAAGGTTGCAGTATTTACCACCATCACCTTCTTACCATGGTAAGCCGACAGGTCAACCGAATCTCCGAAGATGTTTTTCACCCTGAAATCATGAAAAGTCTGGCTGGATTGTGAATAACCGATGACCGAGGCAAGTGCTAACAATACGATTGGTAGTTTTCTAAGCATGGGCTGATCATTTACGAATTAAGAGCAAAAATCATGCAAAAGATACGTCTTTAATTTGTCTTTCTGCTGAAACAAACGAACAGCCTTAGACGGGAACCGTGCTTTCAACAATCAGCGGGAGACCGTTCTTTGGGCGAAGTGTTACGGTTGGCTCAAGTTCTAATCGAAAGCCGTCAGGAATTCTGAAATCGAATTCCGGACAGATCAGGGCCAACACGATCTGCATTTCCATCAAGGCAAAATTGTTTCCAATGCAAAGCCGCTGGCCGCCACCGAACGGGAAGTAACTGTATTTGGGCTTGTCTTTAATTCTTTCCGGAAGAAATCGGTCAGGATCAAATTTCTCCGGTTTCTCCCAGTACTTCTCCATTCGCTGAACAGCATACGGAGCAAGCACGATGCTATCACTTTTTTTAATCAGCCATCCGTCAATTACATCATCCTCCCCTGCTTCCCTTAAAATCCCCCAGGCAGGAGGGTAAAGTCGCATGGATTCTTTGATCACGCGCATGGTGTATTCGAGTTTGTTAACTTTTTCTAAATCAAGGCCTCCGTCAATTATCTTTTCCACCTCCTTTGATATCCTTTCTTTCACTTCCGGGTGTTTTGCCAGCAGATAAAACGTAAAAGAAAGGGCGTTAGCTGTTGTTTCGTGACCCGCGAGATAAATCGTAATGACTTCATCCCGCAATTGTGAATCAGTCATCCTTTCAGCAGTATCGGCATCTTCAACCTCCATAAGCATCGTAAGCAAATCATTATATTGTTTGGCGCTGGCACGCCTGTCATCAATGATCTTATAAATTGTATCATCCAGCAGTTTCCTGTGACGTTTCATATTGATGTGCTTTGGTGTGGGCATCCAGTAAGGCAACCTAAGGAGGCTTTGTGTTCTGCCAAACATTCCCCGCATGATCACTGAAATTGCCTCGCTTACTTTTCTGAAATCGCCACTGACCGTGGTACTTAAAAGAGCGCTGCTCACAACATCAAGGGTCAACTTCGTCATCTCGTCATGAATATCAAACACGCCTGCTTCTTTGAGCTTCCATCTTTCCAGAAGGTTATTGGTGCAATCCTCGATCTTCCTGACAAATCCTTGCAATCGTTGTTTGTGAAATAAAGGCTGCATCAGCCTGCGTTGTTTAAGCCAAAACTCACCCTGACTGGTCAGCAAGCCCTCCCCCAGGATGAAGGTTAGGTTTCGGTTATCCCGGCCCTTGATATATTTCTTGTTTGTGTTTAGAAAAATCTGTTCGATATATGCCGGGTCGGAAACGTTTACGTAATAGTAGGTTCCTAATCTTATCCTTGAGATTCCGGGATACTTACGCACGTTCTGCTCAAAATAGCCCAGGACATCTTTCTTGACAGCAGCAACATCTCCGATAAAGAAATTGCCCTCAGGCCCGGGTGGAAGTTTCGGTTTGCTCATGACCGAAAGTTCGTCAAATGCCGCTGAATCAGATGCATCCTGAAACATTTCTATGGCTCCTCCGTAAACATATGGCAAAATTTGTAAAACCCAATTTCTATGAGAACCTCAACCATCATTCTCGCGCTTGCGCTATTCGTATGTATGCAGGCAAATTCTCAAGTTTCACAAGGGATAAAATACCAGGGAGTTGCCAGAACCGCTCTTGGAGAATTATTCAATAACGAAACGGTCAATTTCAGGATTTCAATAATTGACAGTGCCGCTGGTGGCGCTAATGTTTATGTTGAAAAGCATAAAGTAGCAACCAACGAATTTGGCTTGTTTAGTATAATAATCGGAGCCGGTTCAGGAGTGGCCGGAGATTTTGAAAGCATTGACTGGACAACAGGTGATAAATGGCTCAAGGTCGAAATGGATCCGGCCGGTGGAAATAATTACATGGTAATGGGAATGTCTGAACTGCTTTCTGTACCATATTCAAAGGTTGCAAGCACTTCATTAAGCGACCCAAGTTCAACAAATGAAGTAATAACCAATGTTGGATTTGATGCCGGAAGCAACAAATTGACAATCACCGAAGCCGGTAATTCATTTGATGTAACAATAGACAAAGAAGCAGATAACCTTTCAAACAACGTATTGAATGATATAGGAAACGTTGATGCACAACCAATAAACGGCCAGGTTTTGAAATGGAACGGCATAAAGTGGGTTGCTGGTGCAGACGACATCAATAACCAAACTATTTCCATTATCAACAACATTCTTTCCATCTCGGGCGGAAATAGCCAAGATCTTACGCCATATCTTGACAATACTGACAATCAGCAAATGACTTTTAATCCGGCAACAAACATGATCACGTTGCAAAATGGCGGAGCAATTGACCTTTCACCAATCGTATATAAGGGTAAGAACATTTCAATGGCGTATGACTCAGTAACTAATCAGCTTTCAATCACTGACGGTTCAGGAGTTGTTACTGTAAGCCTGCAGGGTGCCGGTAAGGATGGTGACACTAATCCAACTAATGAAATTCAAACACTCAGCTTAACCGGAAATACAATTTCAATCAGCAGCGGAAATTTTATCACGCTTTCTGATAACAATCCAACAAATGAAATTCAAACACTTAGTTTGACTGGAAATGTTATCGGTATCAGCAGCGGCAACACGATTACGCTTTCGGATAACAGTCCCTCAAACGAGTTGATCAGTGATTTCTCGTTTGACGGTACAATACTGGAAATTGCTGATGCTGGCGGTCTCAGGTCCGTTGATCTCAGCAGCCTTCAGGAAGATGCCGATGCAGATCCGGCAAATGAAATACAAACGATTTCTTTATCCGGGAATACGATCTCGCTGAGTGGAAGTAATTCGATTACACTAACAGACAATAGTGTTTCAAACGAATTACAAAACCTTTCTTTGTCCGGCAATACGATTTCAATCAGCAGCGGTAATTCAATTACGCTTTCGGATAACAGTTCAACAAACGAATTAAACACAGGAGCTTACTTAACCGGAACCACACTCAACGTCACTGATGCAGGTGGTACATTATCGGTAAATCTTGGCGCACTCGTGAACGATGCCGATCACGACCCGACAAACGAAATAAATACCGGAGCAGCTCTTGCTGGCAACACTTTGGAAATCACCGATGCGGCCGGTACGCTAAGTGTTGATCTCTCAGGCTTCATTGATGATGATGGAGATTCTACAAATGAATTGCAGACGCTTTCATTTGCATCTGATATGCTGTCTATATCAAACGGAAATTCAGTTGACCTTAGCGGTTATCTTGACAATACAGATGGGCAAACACTTTCCATAGCAAGTGATTCGCTTACTATAAGCGGAGGCAATACCCTTGATCTTGCTCCCTATCTGGATAACACAGATGCGCAAACGCTGACTTTTTCAAATGATTCGCTCGCAATTTCAAACGGGAATTCGGTTGACCTTAGCGGCTATCTCGACAACACCGATAATCAAACCCTTTCAATCAGCAATGACTCAATGGTTATCACCGGTGGTAATGCGGTAGATCTTGCTCCATACCTGGATAACACGGATGCTCAGACATTGATTTTTTCAAATGATTCGCTTGCAATTTCAAACGGGAATTCAGTTGACCTCAGCGGCTATCTTGATAATACTGATAATCAAACTTTGTCAATCAGCAATGATTCAATGCTTATCGCTGGAGGCAATGCTGTTGATCTGACCCCTTATCTCGACAATACCGATGCTCAAACGATAACTTTTTCTAACGATTCGCTTTCAATATCAAACGGAAATTCAGTTGATCTCAGCGTTTATACTAACACTGACAATCAAACGCTTTCCATCAGCAGTGATTCGATGTTTATCAGCGGAGGAAACGGAGTTGACCTAAGCTCATACCTTGATAATACCGATAATCAGAACCTAAGTGTATTGACTTCAGGAACTGATGTAACCGTAAATATCAGCGGTGGCTCTGGCGTGACTTTCAGCGTAGCAGACAACGATAACAGCGCTTCAAACGAACTGCAAACTTTGTCCTTGTCAAATGATTCACTTATTATTTCTTCAGGAAATAGTGTTGACTTCAGCGCCTACCTTAATACTGATGCGCAAACACTTTCAATCATTAGTGATTCACTTGTGATCTCTGGCGGAAATCAGGTTGATCTCAGCTCATATCTTGACAACACAGATTCTCAAACTTTGGGTTTGGCCGGCAACAACCTTTCCATTACGGGAGGTAACTCTGTAAGCTTGGTCGGGTACCTCGATAATACAGATGCTCAGACGCTTTCTATCGTTGGCATGAACCTTTCCATCAGCGGAGGTAATACTGTTGCCATTCCTTCATCCGCAGATAATCTTGGCAACCATAGCGCCACTCAAAATATCGTAATGAATGGAAATTACATTTCAAATGACGGGGACAACGAAGGCTTGAAAGTTTTGAGCAACGGCAACCTGAATTCCAGCGGTGACCTTTTCGTGGGTGAAGCTGCTTCATCAAACAGGGACCTTTGGATCTCTGCCAAAATGATTGACTGGGATAACAGCAGCTACTATGTTGACCCGAATTTCCGAAGCCGTCTCGATAGCGTATTGATCGGGAAGGGATTGGTTGTTTCATCAGGAGGAATTACAGTGACCGGGGCTTCAAGTTTTGCTGATGATGTCAATATGAGTTCAAAGAAAATCACCAACGTTGCTGCCCCGGCTGCAGGTACTGATGCTGCTAACAAAGCTTACGTTGATGCGGCAGCAGCTGCGCAAACACTTGGTTTAGCGGCTAACAATCTTTCCATCTCAGGTGGCAACTCTGTGAGTTTGGCTGGTTATCTTGACGATACTGACGATCAAACGCTTTCTATCAGTTCCGATTCTTTATTCATTCAGGATGGCAATGGAGTTGATCTTAGCTCTTACTTAGATAACACCGATGCGCAAACCCTCGGATTAGCAGGTAACAACTTATCTATTACAGGCGGCAACTCTGTGAGTTTGGCCGGATACCTTGACAATACCGATGCTCAGACGCTTTCTCTCACCGGCAGCAGCTTAAGCATCAGCTCCGGAAATTCTGTTTCATTGGATGATAATGATTCAACGAATGAATTGATCACCAGTGTTACTGTTGTTAGTGATTCATTGAAGATCACCGATGCAAGCGGAACCTTCACAGTTGGGAAATTCATCATGTCGGGAACAGCGGCAGGCGGTGACCTCACCGGCACTTACCCGAATCCTACTGTTGCGAACAGCGCAATCACCAACGCTAAAATTGCAGACAACGCGATCAACAGCGCCAAGATCGCTGACTTCAACGTAACCACGAATGACCTTGCAAATGGCGCGGTAACAAATGGAAAAATCGCTACCGATGCGGTGACCACAACCAAAATTACCGACCGCAACGTGACCTCTTCAAAGCTCGATACCAGCTTGAGCCTTATCGGGCAAACTATGATTGACGGTGCTTTTGCGGTTAAGGTAAAAAGTGTTAACAGCTTTGATGATCCATACACTGCCGGTGAAGAAGTAGCAATTCTTGCCGATGCCAGCCTCGGTGCAATGCAGGTAAGGCTTCCCGCTGCGGCAACAGTCAGCGGACGTGTTTACACGATCAAAAAGATTGACAACTCCGGTAACGCAGTCACCATTAATCCCGATGGCACGGAAACAATTGATGGAGTGCTTACACCTACTTTGCCCAGCCAGTATGATTTCATGAGAGTGATCTCCAACGGAACAAACTGGTTCGTTATTGGCCAGTAAGGTTTTCAAGTCTAGGTATTTGCAGGCTGCCTGAAAAAACAAAAGGCGCAACCATTCTTGCGCCTTTTGAACTATAAAAATATTACTATCGCTGCTACCCTTTTTATTCAATCGGATCCATCTTTCTTTTTCCCCTTCAACCGCTTGTACACTTCCATTCCTAAATTATCCGAAGCTATCTTTTTGAACTTGTCGTCATTCATGAGCTTAGTGAATATTTCTTCATTGCCGTCTATGCGGTCAATGAAGAGGCCTTCGAGCATCTTGTTGAAGAACGACATGAAGTTCTCAAAGCTGTTGGCCAGGGCGGCTTCCCTGATCTTGTCATTTTCCACGGCTGCTTCTGCCACCTGGTCAAAGAACAACTGGTCAGCCGGGGTGAAGTCGGTGCCAAAGCGTTCGTTCAACTTATCTACCAATGTTGAGAGCTTCACCTTTTCATCCTTCACTCCGCCTGTCCCAACTTCAGAGGGGCCATAAATAGGTTCCGGCTCGCCCACTTCCAGATCAATCTTGCCTTCGCTGATCTTTTGCAGGCGGTAGTATTTCAGCTTCACCTCATCATCCACGATGTATTTGCCGCTGTCTTTCCGCTTGGGCAGCTTGGCGTGCAGGAACCGCAGATACGTGTACAGCTTTTCCAGCTCCGAATCCTGGAACGGGATGATCTGCGACATGAACGCATACAGATTCCGGAAGGTCACCAGCTCTCCCTTGAATTCTTCCCGATCTTCTTCTTTCAACTGCCCGAACCGCTCCACCGCGTGATCAATGATGTGGTTCATCTGCTTGTGCTCGCCCGGAGTATTTTCCTTTTGGTTCCTGAACCAGATATTGGCGAAAGCGGTCACCTCTTCCTCCGTATATATCTTCCATTCTTCCAACTGGTGTTGCAGGCGATAGAGCTGGTGCGGATCGGTGGACTCGCCCACCGGGGTTTCTTTATAGTAAGGCTTGAACGATTCGAATATTTCCTCGCGCTCGTTCACAAAATCAAGCACAAACGTATCTTCCTTGCCCGCTGCCATCCTGTTGAGGCGCGACAGGGTTTGCACCGCCTGTATGCCTGATAAGCGCTTGTCAACGTACATTGTATGCAACATGGGCTGGTCGAAGCCGGTCTGATATTTTTCCGCCACGATCAGCACCTGGTATTCTTCCGTTGCGAAAGCCTCCTTCAATTCTTTTTCTTTGATACCCTTGTTCATCCCGACTTCCGTGAATGATTGCCCCGGCAGGTCAGGGTCGGTGACACTCGAGGTAAAGGCGACCAATGATTTGATCTTGCCATATTGCGGGTCAACCTCTGCGCGCTCCTTCAGATATTTATCTACCGCCAATTTGTAACGTACCGCATGGAGGCGCGAGCGCGTGACGATCATCGCTTTTGCCCTGCCGCCAATCTTGTGGCGTGTGTGATGGAAAAAATGCTCCACCATCACTTCCACTTTTTGCCGGATGTCGTGTGGGTGCAGGCTGATGAAACGCGCCAGCGCTTTTGCCGCCTTTCGTTTGGGCACTTCGGGGTCATCTTCAATGGATTTGATCACCCCGTAATAAGCCTTGTAAGTGGTGTAGTTTTTCAGCACATCCATGATGAAGCCTTCCTGGATGGCCTGCTTCATGCTGTAGAGATGGAACGGTGACTTGCCGTCTCTGCCCGGCTCGTCAAACACCATCACGGTTTTGAACTTGGGCGTGGCAGTGAACGCGAAGTAGCTGAGGTTGGGCTGCCGCGTGCGCTTCATCATTTCGCGCATCATTCCTTCTTTAGCGTCATCGCTCAGTTCGTCTTCTTCTTCATCCATGCTCAGCAGTTGTTCCGCTACGGCCGCATGGATGCCCTCCTGGTTTAGTATCTTGCGCAGTTCCATGGCCGTTTCGCCTGATTGCGAACTGTGCGCCTCATCCACGATCACGGCAAACTTTTTTCCTGTGGTGTCAATCTCCACTTTCTCGCCATGTTTCTCCAGCGTCTCCATTGCCTTAGCGATGAAAGGGAATTTCTGTATTGTTGAAATGATAATGGGCACGCCCGATGAAAGCGCTTTAGCCAACTGCTGCGTGTTTTCATCAATCTTCTGAACAACACCCTGCTTGTGCTCGAACTGGTAGATCGTGTCCTGCAGTTGCTGGTCGAGCACCATGCGATCGGTGATGACGATGACCGAATCAAATACCTTCTCGTCATGGTCATTGTGCAATGTAGAGAGGCGGTGCGCCAGCCACGCGATGGAGTTGGACTTGCCCGAGCCGGCAGAATGCTGCACCAGGTAGTTATGGCCTGTTCCTTTGGCCTTTGCGTTTTTTACCAAATCACGCACCACATCTAATTGATGATAGCGCGGGAAAATCATCTTCTCGGTGGTTTTGGTGATGATGCCTTTTTTGGTGGCGATCTGTTTATGCTCCGTCTCGAGATGGATAAAACGCGCCAGTATATCCATCAGGCTGTTACGCGTCAATACTTCTTCCCACTGGGAACCAGTGCGGGG
>CAYOYI010000100.1:0-11257 GCA_964408105.1 uncultured Chitinophagaceae bacterium
TCGGGAAATGACGGCTGGCTCAACCCTCCCGGGCAGGATACCACCACTTTTTCAGAATATTTTTTTCCGTCTTCTGTGTTGACGTTCCAGATTCCTTTTCGTTCATCAAATTCTGCGTTAACCACGTTGGCATTGAATTGAAGATGTTTCGCCAAGCCGTACTTCTTCACGCAATGCTCCATGTAGTGCAGAATTTCTTCCTGCGGCCCGAACTCGCGGCTCCAATTCGGATTTGGTTCGAACGAATAGCTGTAGAGATGCGACTCCACATCACACGCGCACCCTGGATAGCGGTTGACGTACCACGTACCGCCCAGCCAGTCGTTGCGTTCAAGAATGAGGAAGTTGGTTTCGCCCGCCTGCTTCAGTTTAATTCCCATGCACAAGCCTGAAAACCCGGAGCCGATGATGAGTTGATTGTAAGTGGTGTTCATGTGATGAATTTTGTAATTGAATCCAATACTGTTGGAATAATGTTCAGGCAGGAAGCGGAACGTTTCACAAAGCTAAAGAGCACCAGGCTGGAATCGCTTGACATCGGTCATAAATTATTTTGACAAAAGTCAAAAATTCGGGAAGGCTGCCATTGCTGATTTTATTTTCGGGAATATTTGCACAGTGAAAGATTCAAATGAAATACAGGCTTTCGACAAAATATCCTGACAAAAGGGCTTTCATCACCGGTGGAGGCGGAGGGCTTGGAAGAGCGCTTGCGCTTGCGTTGGCCAATGACGGGTGGAATATCGGAATAACGGATATTAAAGAGGAATCGCTTGCTGAATCAAAAAAGCTTATTGAAGAAGCAGGCGGGAATGCATACGCCTATCAATTCGATGTTTCGCAAAGAGATGCTTACAAAAAAGCATTCACCGATTTCATGGTGAAAGCGGGAGGCCTTGATTTGCTCATCAACAATGCAGGTGTTGGTGACAGCGGTTTGTTCGGAGAATATGACCTAGAATACTGGGAATGGATAACCGGTGTGAACCTGATGTCCACGATTTACGGTTCTCATTTTGCCGTTCCGCTGATGAAGAAACAACGCAGCGGGCATATCATTTCGGTTGCGAGCGCAGCCGGCTTCGCCAACATGCCCAACATGAGCATGTACAACGTCACCAAGTCAGGCGTCATTTCCCTGATGGAAACGTTACATGCCGAGCTTCATGCATACAGTGTAAATGCGAGTGTAGTGTGTCCAACATTCTTTCGCAGCGGCATCATGCAGCATCGAAAGGGAGATGTGGAGACAGGTTCCATTGCAAAGGGTATTGTCGAGCGGGCAAAACATTCATCGGAAGAAATTGCAAACCATATCTTGCTTGAAGCAGGGAAAAATAAATTCTATATCCTAGGTTCCTACCAATCAAAATTTGTCTTCCATTTCAAACGGTTCTTCCCGATGTTGTTCCTCAATTACAAGGCGAAACAGTTTTCGAAGGATAATGGAATCAAATGGCTGGAGAAAACACTCGAGATGTAAATTAGCACATGACAGAAATGACAACAACCGATAAACATGCTCCCGTTGTAAAAGGTCCGTGGCTGTTGGGAAGCGTTATCTATTTTGCGCAGGATCCTTTGCATTGCCTCGTGAAATATGTTCCGCAATATGACGGCATCTTCCAGCTTACCTCCAGTTTTTTAAAACTGACGACAGGCCTCAGGCGGTTGATGATTGTTTCCCACCCGGATTATGTGAAGCAAATCCTTCAGGAAAACAACCGCAACTACCGGAAAAGTATGGGCTATGAAATCATGAAGCTTTTAATGGGACAGGGCTTGCTCACCAGCGAAGGTGATTTCTGGCGCAGGCAAAGACGGCTGATGCAGCCTGCTTTTCACCGCGACCGCCTTGCTGCGTTTGCCAGAATCATGACCGATGAATGCAATGATCTGCTGAAAAAATGGGATAACCTTCCCGACAAATCCATCGTCAACTTGTCCCGCGATATGATGGAAATGACGCTGAGCATTGTGTGCAAAGCGATGTTCAGCACCGATGTAGGCGATGCGATTGACGTGGTGAGCCGCGAGTTTGGCATTGCGAATGAAAAAATTATCAGGCGCATTACCCGCCCCGTCAAATTTCCGCTGTGGATTCCCACACCGGGAAACATCCGCGAAAAAAAGGCTTATGATGCGATCCACCGGGTTGTGGCCGGCATCATTGAGAAGCGCAGGAACAGCAGCGAGCGCTATGACGACCTGATGGCGATGCTGATGGAAGCGAAAGACGAAGACACGGGCGAAATGATGAGCGACAGCCAGATAAAAGACGAGGTGGTGACGATTTTTCTTGCCGGACACGAGACCACTGCCGTTGCGCTCACGTGGCTGTTTCATTGCCTCGATGAAAACCCGGAAGCAGAGAACAAGCTTTTGCAGGAAGCCAAAACAATATTGAATGGAAGAACACCCGCTCTTGACGACCTGCGCCAGTTGGATTACACGCGCATGGTAATTGAAGAAACCCTGCGCCTTTATCCTCCGGCATGGATCATCGGCAGGCGGGCTAATGAAGATGACGTGATTGACGGCTACTTCATCCCAAAAGACACCAACTGCCTTATTCCTGTTTATCAAATTCATCGCGATGAACGCTATTGGGAAGAGCCTTTGAAATTCAAACCTGAACGGTTCAGCAAGGAGAACAGCAAGCATCGCCATAAGTTCGTGTACTTTCCCTTTGGCGGAGGACCGAGGTTGTGCATCGGCAACAATTTCGCGCTCATGGAAATGCAATTGACGGTGCCGATGATATTAGAACATTTTCAGTTACGCAAACCGGAAAATTTCAAATTCAAGCAAGACCCACTCATCACAATGCGTCCGGAGCCGGAGATGAAGATGGAGATTAGGAGAAGGAAATAAGCCGGAGTTTTTTTCTTTTGATACTTTTAACAAGTTAGTTCCGGACAGCCAACAGCATAATTCAATCCGCTAGCATAATGATCTAAGTCATTTGCTATTACAATTTACCATTGTAACCTTACGCGAAGGCTTCATAATCCGGTAAACCAGCCAATCATGAAAAATATCATAATACTTTTTATCATGCTGATGCTAGCAACTACAGGATGCAAGCATCGTCATAACAAATCAGAAGAAGTGAAAATAACGCTGAACAATGGCGAACGCTGGCAGGCGAACATTGAGACTACGCAGGGCATGAGTCGGATGCTGGAAATTCTTGCTCCTTATGTTGAGAAGACCCCCGCTACAACCGATGCCTGCAAATCATTAGGCGAATCGCTGCAAGCCGAATTGGATGGCATCATTAAGCAATGCACAATGAAGGGTGATGCCCATGAGCAGTTGCATCATTTTCTCGGTCCGCTTTTTAGCAGGGTCAATCAATTGAAAGAAGCAACTGCCGCTAATTGCACCGAAACGATACGTTCACTGAAAACTCATCTGGTCAGTTACGACAAATATTTTCAATAATCTGCTCTTTAGTTGGAGTCGCAAATTCATTGTTAGACAGGTACAAATGCTCGTTGTCCGTGGTGCTTTGAACGTTCAAAAGTTTTACTTTTTCGAAAGGCAGATTTGTTTTTTTATTTCTGAGATTGCAAAGGTGGAAGCTCTTGGCAAGCGGTGGTTTTGTGTACGGGCTTTGAGCGAGCTACAAATGTGCTTTCACCTGCGCGTGGGCTATTTCTTTTTCCCTTGTTTCAATGCTTTGTTCTTTTTCGTTTCCGGTAAATAGTTTGAAGGCGAAACAACACTTTTACCCGATTCTATTTCCAAAGCCTTTCGTGCGTCTCCCGCGATTTTACCGCCTTGATATGCTGCCTTTTTGTTTTCAATAAATCCGACAGGATTTTTTTGTTTTACTATTTCCGTTGTTGATGCTTCACCCAACATGGAGAAAATCAGTTCAAGGTCGGTCATGTGGTCGCGCAGGTTTTGGCTTTTCAGCCCTTTCAGTTTTTTGTAGTCCGATGGTGTCAGCCCGAAAGTTGCTTTTGAAATTTCCGCTGTTAGGATGGCATATTCAATCTGTTCCCTCACGCCTCTGTTCTTCCATTCTTCTGTCAGTTCCTCCCGGATGGCTATACTCCGCATCCGCTTTTCAATCCAGTCATCAGGGTAGCCCTTCAATTTGTAGAGTTCGCGTGTTCGTTGTGTTGCCAGTTCAGGATTTTCAATTTCCTCCAATCGGTCAGAGCCTACTTGCGCTAACCATAGTTTGAACGGTTCCGCTTTGGGTGATGGAATAGATTGAATGATGCGTAAAAGTCCCCTGGCATTAGCCGCCTGAACTTTCCGCTTCTTGCCGTCTGCTGCTACCATTTCAACCGGGGTACAAATTGTACCCCAGTTGGATTTTAGTTGCTCATCGCGGCTCAACATTCGTTTGATATATTGCTTTACATCCGAACTGTCAGTAAGCACCTGAACTACATCCTGAACGGAGAAATACCATTTCTGTTCTTTCTCATCCCATACAGAACGGATTTGCCTGCTCTCGAAAAGTTTGATCTTGCTCACCAAACAAACTTATAAATCTTCAAAGAATTTTCTGAGTGAAACCTTGTGAACGTCCAAGATTTTAAGGAGGGAACTGAGTGTCATATTCGCTCCTTTCTCAATTCTCCTAATCCTGTACGCGATTGATTTCATTTTCCCAGGCGAATTGCTCGTAGCTGGGATAGATTAACCGGTCATCCTGCTATAGAAACTCCAATGAGTTTGCCAATGCCAAATGTAATTGCGGCAGCCATTAATCCGAAGAGTACTTGCCTAAAACCGGAATACCAAGCGCTTTTTCCGGTAAACAGCGTGATGGCAGCGCCAATTCCGAATAAGCCAATGGCGCTCAGGGATGCGCTTAAAATGATTGCTTTGAAGCCGCCAATAAAGAAAAACGGAATTACCGGCAGGATGGCGCCAACAGCAAACAGGAAAAAAGAAGTTAGTGCCGCTTCCATTGCAGAGCCTTTTAAATCTTCGGCATTGATACCGAGTTCCTCCTTCACCAGGATTTCATGCGCGGTGCTTTTGTTTTGCATGATCTCCGATGCCATTTTTTGCGCTTGTGCTTCCGGTATTCCCTTTGACATGTAGATCAGGGCAAGCTCCTTTTCTTCCGTCTGCGGGCTGCTTTCCAACTCGCCCATTTCCAATTGCATTTGATTTTCAAACAGCTCCTGTGAACTCTTTACCGAGATCCATTCACCCAATGCCATGGATAAAGCACCAGCCAGCAATCCTGCAATTCCAGCCAAAAGCACTTCGCTTTGTCCGCTGGTAGCGCCCGCGATTCCCATCACCAGGCTGAAATTAGAAACCAAACCATCATTGCCGCCCAACACGGCAGCCCTTAACGCATTTCCACCCACCGACCTGTGCCGCTTCTCAAATCGCGCAAGGTTTGAAGCGGAAATATGTCCGGGGCTGTTTAAAATATTTCTCAGGATGCTGACATGTGCCGTATCAGAGAGCGAGCTTTGCGTCTGCGTTTTCCTGCGTAATGACGTTATTGAATTGGAAAGTCCTTTTTCTGTTTCTAACAGCACACCAAGAATGTAATCATTCCCAAATATTTTTCCTATCAGTTTAAGAATTTTCGCCCTGCGGGAAGGCGCAGGAAGCCGATCGGGTGCAATGTTTTCTTTTTGTGCAAAAGCTAACGCATGGCCTTTTTCCAGGTCACTCATCTGGCGAAAAATTTTCGCGATAGCTTCATCCTTTTCCCCTTCGGCAAGCAAGCCGTATAAATAGCCAGCATCAATCTCAGTCTGAATATTTTTTTTGGACATACGATTTCTTTAATGTCAGTGAAATTGCTCCCCACTTTTAGAATCATTCTGCTTAATGGTTCTTATTCCGCAACGAATGGTACAATTTCAGGTTAGTTTCTTCTTTCCTTCAATCAGTGAAAGGTACAATGCTTTGTCCGGCTGGCTAATGACAAAGGTCATTCGTTATCTCATCTTGTGGTTTTAACATTATCGCGCAAACAAGCGCGTGCTAAATCTCACAACAGAAGTTTTTATAAAAAATTTGAGCGGGAAAGAGATAACTGATTTTCTGCTGCAGTGCGATGACGAACGCTATCAAAAGTGGTGGCCGGGTGTTCATTTGCAATTCCATACGATAAAGCGGCATCCCGGAAATACCGGCAATGTTGTTTACATGGACGAGTTTGTAGGGAGGCACCGGGTGAAGATGAAAGGAGTGGTTGTCAATGTAATTCCCGGGAAAAAGCTCCTGCTGCAATTCAAAAAATTGATAAGGTTACCGGCATGGTTGCTGATGGAATTTGAAGATAAGGACGGAGGAGTTTTCATCAGACACGTTATCACCGCGGGATATACGGGAATCGGGACACTGCTCGACCCTTTGCTGAAGCTGCATTTCAGTGATGATTTCCAAAAAGCGATGGATGAGCACGTTAAAACAGAATTTCCCAGGTTAAGAAACTTGCTTCATTCAGAATCTTTTGCATGAAGCAGATTACCATGAATTTTAAGCTGGAAAATATCGGGCAAAAGCTAAGGGATGAACGAAGCAGGAAGGTCGCTTTTGTTTCACACTGTATTTTAAATGAAAACACGAGATACCTTGGAGGAGCATTCAGAAAAGGCGTCATTCAAGAAATCGTTCAGCAGTTGCAAAGCGAAGGCATGGGAATAGTGCAGATGAAGTGCCCCGAGCAAAAAGCCTGGGGCGGTGTGATGAAAAAGATAATTTGGAAAGCATTTGACAGTAGGAAGAAGTTTCTATATTCCTTCAAAGGGATTCTCATTCCGGCTTTTGAGTTTTACACATGGATGTGTTACCGGAAACTTGCAAAAGAGGTGGTCGATGAGATTGCAGATTATTTGAACTCAGGGTTTGAGGTGGTCGGCTTAATCGGTGTTGACGGCTCTCCCTCCTGCGGTGTCTTGAAAAAACTGAATCTCGGTAAATCGCTGGAAGTATTTGCAAGTTCGAATGACACCTCGCTGGAAAGAACGAGTTTCAATGAAAAACTTCTTTCTGATTGCCTTCAAGCCGGGTCAGGGATATTTATTGACGAATTGAAAAATCAATTGGAGCGAAAGAAACTCAGCATTAAATTTTATTCCGTTGATCTTGAAAGCGAGATGATGGGAAAAAGGCAGACAATTGAATTTCAAAAACAACATTTAAATAGATGAAGCCATCAATTTTTGTAAGGTATGTTCTTCCTTTCATCCAGTGGTATGCTTTACTTATTCTCCTCTCAATCGTAATTGATTACATTTTGCATCGCTTTCATCTTGCTTGGGTTGGGCGCTACCTTGGATTTATCGGAACATCCGTCATCCTTGTATCTTTCATTTATTCTTTAAGAAAGCGAAAAATAATCGAAGCCGGCTCACCGAAGAAATTACTGATGCTGCACGAGTATCTTTCATGGGGCGGCTCACTGATGTTATTGGTGCATGCAGGCATTCATTTCAGCGCGCAATTGCCGTGGCTTGCCATTTACATGATGCTCATTGCTGTTGCAAGCGGACTGGTGGGTAAATTTCTTTTAAAGCGCGCGACCGATTCATTGATGGAAAGAAGACAGGAATTAATCAGCCGGGGGATCAGCGATGAAGAAACGGAGAAAAAGCTGTTTTTCGACTCGATTACCGTTGATCTAATGAAGAAGTGGAGGGTAGTGCACCTTCCTATTACCATCATCTTCGCTATACTCGCCTTGTTACATATTCTTACAGTTCTGATGTTCAGCAAATGAAAAAGATAATCACTATCGGAACTGCCGGTATATTTGTGCTGCTGATGTATTTCTACCCGCATGAGATGATCAGTCCTGGTGATTTGGTGGAAGGGCATGATGATTTAAACGCCAAATGTTTTTCGTGCCACGAGCCGTTCAAAGGCATTGCTTCGAACAAGTGTATTGTCTGTCACGCTTTGGCAGACATTGGAAAAGACAAAATGCAAAGAATGGATAGCGCGGCAACGACAGACAAGAGCACGTTTCATCTTGCATTAGCAAATGAAAAATGCACCACCTGTCATACGGATCATAAAGGATTGAAGCCTGATGTGCCGTTGAGCACTTTCACACACGAGATTTTGCCTGAGGCGGAGAGAGTAAAATGCAACAGTTGTCACGCTTTGCCTGCTGATAAAATTCATCAGCATTTGCCGCCTGACTGCAAAGCCTGCCATAGCACGGATGGATGGAAGCTTGCTGTTTCGTTTAATCATGACATGATTCAGGGGATGGACAAAACCAATTGCGTCTCATGCCACGAGGCTCCATCTGATGAATTCCATCAGCAGACAACAGAGTCATGTTCTGCTTGTCATACCACTTCAGCATGGGTTCCTTCAACTTTTGACCATGAAAAATACTTCCGCTTAGACCGCAACCATCCCGATAAATGCAAAAGCTGCCATCTCAGCAACAACTATGCAGCTTATACGTGCTACGGTTGTCACGAGCATACCGAGGCTAATATGTTGCAGGAACACCGTGAGGAAGGTATTTATAACATCACCGATTGCGCAAGGTGCCACAAAAGCGGGAATGAGGATGACGTTATAAGAGGGATTGAATCAAACAAACGGTTGGATGAGCAGCAAATCAATAATGTAAAAGATTACATTGACTCAAAAGAAAAGAAGGGAGAGTATAGCGAGGATAGTGAAAAGGATGAGGACTAAACTGGTTTACTTCCCCTCCTCCACCAAAAATATCATAGAGATGCCCACTTCCTCGGCTCATGCAAGCCTACTGCGTTAGCTATGTGCGAATGTTATCTTGTGCGTATCAAATTACCTTCTGATAAAGGTATTTATCATGTATGTGAGGTTGATACCGCAGCCGTATCCGAAGCTATTTTTCCATCCACCAGTGTAATTACCCTGCGAGCGCGGTCAATCACGCGCTGGTCATGAGTGGAAAAAATAAAGGTCATGTTCTCCTCCTTGTTGAGCAACGCCATGATATCAAGCAGGTTGGATGCTGATTTTGAATCGAGGTTAGCAGTAGGTTCATCCGCAAGAATAAACTTTGGCTTTGAAGCCAGAGCACGTGCCACTGCAACACGCTGCTGCTGTCCGCCCGAAAGCTGTGCCGGCCTCGAATTGACCTTGTCACTCAGTCCTACCTCCTCAAGCAACTGCATCACTCGTTCGTCCCTCTCCTTTTTGCTCTGTTTTTGAAGGAGCAGGATGAACTCTACATTTTCCTTTGCCGTCAGCACGGGGATAAGATTGAACGACTGAAAGATGAAGCCGATGTTGCGAAGCCGGAAATCAATCAGCTCGTTCTTGCTCAACTTGGTAATGTCGGTGCCGTTAATAACCACATTGCCCGTGTCGGGTTTGTCCAGTCCGCCAATGGCATTGAGGAACGTGGTCTTACCGGAACCGGAAGGCCCCACTAACGCGGTAAACTCTCCCTGCTCCATGTGCAAGTGAACGTTGTTCAATGCGTGCACCGGAACGGTATCAGGATTGTATGTTTTTGAAATGTTGTGGGCATCAATTACTGTTTCCATAACTATTGCTTTAAGCTGTCGGCAGGATTGATCCTGAGCGCCTTTATTGCAGGCACCACAGCAGACAGGATCGCACCGACAATGACTATAAGAATTATCTGTATATAAACTTCAAGGGGCAGTGAGGGATACATCACCGGGGAGAACCCGAAACTCGACATGGCTTGGGAAGCAAATGACGAGATGTCAATGCCGTGTTTCGAAAAATAGTTGATGGTGATCCATGCCACTAGCAACCCAAGCGGACAGCCGATCATCACCAGCATAAAAGTTTCAAACAGGATGAGGAAGAAAACCCTGATCTGGTTCATCCCCAATGCTATCATCATTCCTATCTCACGGGTGCGCTCCAAAATGGCCATGAGCATGGTGTTTAAAATGCCGAACGAGAGCGCCAGCAGGATGATCACAATAAAAATGATGGAGAACTGCGACAATGTGGAGATGATCAGGTCGGTTTCAGGAGAGACTTCCTTCCATGTGTCCACCTTAAGATTGGGTAATGCTTTCTGAAGTTCTGCTTTAGTGTTTTCTAATGCCTGGTTACTTTTCAGCAAGATGGCTATTTCATGAGCCTGGTTTTTCAATCCCACCATGTTGTTGAAATCGCTGCGGAGAATGAACACGTTCATGCCGTCCCGTGCGGAGTTGCCCGACTGATAAATGCCGGCAACCTTAAAGGCTCCTGAAACGATATTATCGGCCTTATCCAAACAACTGAGCACTACTTTCGATTTCAGTTTCAGATTCAATTTTTTAGCCAGCTTGTAACCGACCAATATCTGGTTGGGCTTGTCATCTGAAAAATAACTACCCTCAATAATTTTTGAAGAGAGGTGCGTGCTTGAATCTTCGCGGTTAGCATCCACACCATTGATAGTTATTCCGGTACTGCTGGATGCGGTCGCGAGCATGCCCTGTGCTAATGAGCGTGGCGAATAGGCTGCAATATCAGCTTGGCTATGCAGGGCTGTTTGAACAGAATCGAGCGATATAAAAAAGTATGCCTTATAATCATCCTTAAATTCGGGATGATGAATCTGGATATGCGAAACTTCATTTTCAATGGCAATACGCACACGGTCTTCGCCCATTCCATAGTAAAGCGCATTGATAAACGTGCCCGCCCATAATCCCACCATTACTGAGATAATGATCACCACACTTCTCACCGGATTGCGCCAGATATTTCTCCATGCTATGGTCATTATCATCTTCATCGTTTCATGGCATTCACCGGGTCAAGCGTGAATATTTTGAAAACCGGATAAAGCGATAGCAACAGCGATATCACGACAATGATTGCCGTTTGGTTGATGAAAATCTGCGGGTCGGTTGAGCTCGGGAAAATAGGCTCAAACCCGTATTGCTCATAGATCTTTGCCAGATCTCCACCAAACCGGATGGGATTGATTTTTAAATACCACACTAACGGAATACTTAGCAATACTCCCCAGATGCTCCCTGCAACGGTAACGAACAACGACTCCATCACCAGTACCCTGATGATCTGCGCCTTTTTCATCCCGATAGCGAGCAGCATGCCGAGCTCGAATTTCCGTTCAGCCATCATCATTAGCAGCGTGGAGAATATGCCAAACGAAACCAGCAGATAGAGCATCAGCGAGACGATCATTCCACTGGCTTTATCTGTTTTTATATGCTCCACTACATCGGGTATCATCTCCTCCCAGGTAATCACCTCCAGTTGATCTCCACAAATCTCTTGCAGCTCATCACGTGTTTCATTGAGTCGTTTA
>CAYOYI010000101.1:0-2019 GCA_964408105.1 uncultured Chitinophagaceae bacterium
ACACCCGTTCAAATAAAAGCGGGGTGAAAATCGTAAATTGAATCCGCCAATCCGGTTAGCTTTCGAAGCTGCAGGAACAGCCGTTTGAACAATCTGTATGTCAGGATTCGTAAGCGCATATGCGAACCCCGGATTTATGTTCAATAAATGCACCTCGATAATAAGCGTTTTTGCATCTCAGATGATGAGGTTCTTGTAGCTCCTCCAACTTTTTCCCCTTAAAAACGTATTTACTGGGCTATGAAAATCACCATAATTGCCCTCTCGCTAATGTCCGTTTGCATTCTTACAAATGCTCAGAATGAAAACCAAAACGAATATGTCAATCAAATAAAACACTACTCCCAAATGATTGATAAGGATCCCGGGGACCTGGCCAATTATTACGGCCGTGCAATGGCTTATGATGCTTTGAATAATTTCTTCCTCTCAAATCTTGATTTCAAGACCGTTACGGAGCTTTATTTCAATCATCCATCAAAGAAATTTATTAAGGAAGCCACAGATGCCTGCTATGCCCTTGCTGATGATTATTATTTCAGGAATTCTGACAGGATTGGCGCGCGCAAATACGTTGACCAGGGATTGAGTATCTCGCCAAATGATATTCGCTTTGAGGTATTGGAAATAGCATTGCTGGGAAGCATGCCCGATAAGATTGCCGAAGCCGACCGCAAATTCAACCAAATGATCGCTAAGTACCCAAACGATGCGCGGCTGCTCGCCTATTACGGTAAGTTTCTTGAAGGTCGCGATGCTAAGAAGGCAATTACGTTTTATGAGAAATCCATTTCAATTGACCCTAACGATTTCGATGTACTCTTTGCGCTCGGTTCATATTACACCAACGAGGCCAGCAGGCTGGTGAAGTCAAGTGGCGACCCGGGTAAGGTACTGGATAATATGATGAAAGCGTTGGCTTATTTTGAATCAGCCCATAAGTTAAATCCATACGACAAGGAGATCATTGAAATATTAGTTGACTACTACGGCCGGTTTAGCCGTCCTGAAGATGCTAATAAGATGAGGCAAAAGCTAAACACCCGATAGCTTCCTTTCTCCCTTCCCCTTTACTTATTATCATTGCTTTCTTTTCAGTTTTGAAAGCACACTACGACATTGTAATTATTGGTGCCGGACCAGCGGGTTTGTGCCTTGCATCCGAGCTATCACAGTCAGGGCTTAAGATACTTGTGGTTGACAAGAAGAAAAATGCAGCCGATGTCCATTACCACACGCTTGCAAGCTTTATTGACCCAGCAGAATGGAATCTACCGACAGACCTCCTCAATCCGATCACCGAAAATTATTTTTTCTCAAGAAACGAAACCGCCCGACACAATGTGAAAGTCTTTATCGTTGACCGGGGCAGGCTGATGGATTTTTTTGAAGCTAATGCCGCACGGAATCCGAATCTTATCATTCACTATAATTCACAGGTTACAGATGTCACGCATGATGGTAATTCCGTTATTGGCATTGCGTACTTCAAAGATAAGCGTGAGAAAATGGAGGTTTCGGCAAAGTTGTTTGTTGACTGTTCCGGCTTGAGCAATTTGATTGGAAAAAAGTTAGGGCTTGCTCCTAAAACCAGAACAATTGCTGTTGGCGCTGAATACATAGTTCCTCTGAAAACCGAACCTCATGCTACCGATCTTTTTGTAGGAAGTCAGTTTCAAGGCGGATACGGATGGATTTTTCCAAAAAATGAAAAAGAAGCCATCATCGGCTTTGGTACGCTCACCAATGAAGATTTTAAAAACGTTGAGCAAAGCCTTCGTGAAATGTGGAAGCTTCCCCGTGTTGCAGAAAGATGCGAGCTTGAGCCGCATGAGAAAAGCTCAGCTGTTTTGGTCACCGGTGAACCGCAAAAGCAACTCGTAAAGAATAATGTGGTTTTCATAGGTGACAGCGCTGTGCAGGCAAATCCGCTTGTCGGTGAAGGTGTTCGCTTCGTGATGGATTCAGCGAAAAAAGCTGCGCGATGGATTGAAAGAGCGTTAAAGGAAGATAATCTTC
>CAYOYI010000101.1:2029-7148 GCA_964408105.1 uncultured Chitinophagaceae bacterium
CATTGCATTCGAGTTGCAGCAACGCTTCAAAGACCACAGCTCCGATGACAGCAAGATAGATTTCATAGTCAGAAAAATGCAAAGCCTGTCCGACCGTGATATGGAGCTTCTCATCAGTGGCGAACTCAGTCGCGCTTTCTTAATGAAGATCAGCCTGAAGCTGATGCTGAAGAAGGTTAGGAAGTGGCTCCACGTTGCGGTTTCATTCTCCTTTTCAATCGTCTTTGCGATACCGATTGCCATGCTTGTAGCGTATGCATCGGGAGAAGCAATCCCCTGAAAATGGTATCTATATCCAGGGGATTGCTTTATTTCTGACTCCGCCCGCGATGCCTTCCGGTCAGAAATTCGCAATGACGGTTTGGGTCTTTTTGGCCAGAGAATGAATCAACTTCTCCCCTTTAGGGAGCAGAAAGCGAAGCGCTTCGAGGGGGTTGCAGGCCAAAGCAGGTTCCCATTTCTTATATCTTTGCATCCTTTTTAATAGCACATGGCTAAAACTGTAAAAGTCGGTATTGTTCAGTCGAGTTGCTCAGCTGATGTGGAATCCAACTTCAAAAAAGCGGAAGCGGGAATTCATGATGCAGCTAAAAAAGGTGCAGCAATCGTTTGCCTCCAGGAACTATTCCGATCACTCTACTTCTGCGATAAGGAGGATTATGAAAATTTTAAGCTGGCGGAATCAATCCCCGGCACTTCCACTGAACGCCTGAGCAAGATCGCCAAAGAATCAAATGTTTCCATTGTCGCTTCACTGTTTGAAAAGCGCACGGAAGGTGTTTATCATAACACGATTGCAGTAATTGACCGCACTGGTAAATATCTCGGCAAGTACCGCAAGATGCACATCCCTGACGATCCGGGTTATTACGAGAAGTTTTACTTCACGCCCGGTGACCTCGGCTACAAAGTTTTTCAGCCGGATGGAATAAAAGCCGGCACACTCATTTGCTGGGACCAGTGGTATCCTGAAGCAGCGCGCATCACCAGCCTGCTTGGCGCTGAAATTTTATTCTATCCTACCGCTATCGGCTGGGCTAAAACTCAGGATGACGAAACAAACACGCAGCAATACAATGCCTGGCAAACCATGCAGAAAGCACATGCCGTTGCGAATGGGGTCTATGTTGTTTCGGTGAATCGCGTTGGAGATGAAGGTGAAATGAAATTCTGGGGTGGCTCCTTTGTTGCCGATCCCTTTGGAAATGTGATCTGGCAAGGTTCGCATGAAAAGGAAGAAACCACTGTGATCGAGCTTGACCTTACCAAGATAGATTTCTACCGCACGCACTGGCCTTTCCTCCGCGACCGAAGAATTGATTCCTATGAACCAATAGCCAAGCGTTTCCTTGATGAATGAGTTTGGTTTAAGTTCAATCCGTCATTGCGAACGAGGCTTTGCAAGTGAAGCAATCTCCTTTTCCAGAGAGGGATTGCTTCTCCCGATGCTTACGCAAAAAGCAGTGCTATCGGGATCGCAATGACGAGCTTATAAACTAAAACCATCAACCAATTAACCAAATGACTCCCCGCGAAAGAGGTTTTTATTTTCCCGCTGAATTTTATCCGCATTGTGCCACATGGCTAAGCTGGCCGCATAAGGAAGCTTCATGGCCGGGGAAGATTGAAACCATATTCGGTGTGTATTCTGAATTTGTGAAGCTGCTTGCCAAGGGCGAGAAAGTCTGTATCAATGTCAATGACGATAAAATGAAAGATGCAGCGCAGCGCCATCTTGAAGAGGCAAAAGCTGATCTCTCCCAAATCGAATTTTACCTCCACCCTACTGATGATGCGTGGTGCCGCGACCACGGACCTGCATTTCTAATCAATCCGAAGGAAAAGAAAAAGCTCATCGTGGATTGGGATTACAATGCATGGGGCGGCAAGTATCCTCCGCATGACCAGGATGACATCATTCCGACAATGATTGCAAGTGCTTTGGGATTAGAAGTTGTAAATCCGGGTATTATCATGGAAGGTGGTTCAGTTGAATTCAATGGATCAGGAACTCTTCTCACCACCAAGGCCTGCCTGCTGAATCCCAACCGCAATCCTCAGCTTTCGCAAGAAAAGATCGAAGGATACCTGCGGGATTATTACGGAGCAGAACAAATCCTCTGGCTGGAGGATGGCATTGTGGGTGATGATACTGACGGACATATCGATGACCTCACACGGTTTGTGAACGAGGATACCGTGGTGACTGTCATAGAGGAAAGTAAGAATGATGAGAATTACGAGCCTCTGAAAAAGAATCTCGACCTTCTTAATTCCATGCGGTTGCAAAACGGCAAAGCCATAAACATTGAAGTGCTGCCAATGCCTAAAGCCGTGATCTTTGAAGAGCAAAGACTCCCAGCATCTTACGCGAATTTCTACATCTCCAATAGATACGTGATCGTTCCGACCTATCGTGATGAAAAGAATGACACAAAAGCGATTGACGTTTTAGCAAAATGCTTCCCCGGCAGAAAAGTTGTAGGCCTTGATTCAACCGACCTCATCTGGGGATTAGGCAGTTTTCATTGCCTCAGCCAGCAGGAGCCTGAGGTTTAGCCTGAGCAAATCCGCTACTGATCGGAAAAGAGAGATAATGTAACGAACGGGTGGGCTATTGGCTTTGGGCAAACCGACACAGTGCTTATATAACATTTGCCTGAACCAAACAATACGTCTTTATACTCCACTTTTTTAGCTCTTCATCCTATTTCAAGTGAAGAAGGTGCCATGTACTTTGTGCTTCATACCAATACCAGATTTTGTATGACATCGCAGCAAAAAATAACACAGTTCATTTATGGCTTCACAGCTTTTTCCTGTTTGCTTGCCTACCCCACTTATCCTGCAGCTTTGATTGCATTGATATTGGTTTCAATCGTGGGACTTGCTATCTGCCTTCTTTTGGCTGGCATTAAAGATACCCGGAACAGTTACGATAGCCTGGCAGAACAAAAAGTGCCACCGGACATCTCGGAGCTTTCCAAAGAAAAATAGTCCCGTACCAGACTACTCAGAATTTGAATTTCGTTTCGCCCAAAGACAGAGATGAGCTTCTGTCGTGTGCGCTGCGAGTGCAGAGCGAACACAAACGAGATCCAAAGCGCCAAAATCAATTTGACATAGATCCAATTCACGCAACATTTTGCTACCTTAGTGAGATGAATATGCGAACCGTTTTGTGTGCCTTCGTCCTTTTTTTTATTGCTTCCTGTGATAAGGCGAACGACCGGAATGTGCTTATCGGACAATGGGATGTGACGCAGGTAAAGGGCGTGCTGTATTTGAATGGCAGCGCCCTGCCCCCGATTATTGATTCATCGCCTACCGGTTATGTGAAATTCAATGCGAACGGAACGGGTGAGCAGAATTATTCCTTTTCTGTGCTGGGGCAGAGCTACCCGAACACGGGGTCATTTGTGTGGACTGCTGATGAGCACGCTATTACCATCCAGAGAGTGAATGAACCCGATTTAGTGTGGCGCAGGAATATTAACGAAGCAGATAAGCAGGAAGCTACTTATAACATAGTAGTAAATTCCAACCAAAACTGGGACTATACACTTACGCTGGAAAAGTGAGGTTAACAACGGCCTTTGTTTCCAAAGACATCCAAGATGCTGATTTGCAAAGGATTTCAAGAGGTTTTATTTCCCTAAATTTCGTTTCCATTCCGGTTCATTAGGCCTACATTACTTGCTGCACTCGGAACAACGTCCAGTCCGAAAACCAATTAACCTCTGTAAAAAAACCAAAGAACGTGGCCAAAAAACCAAACGATATTAAAGTGATCGACCGCTTTGCGCAAAATTATCTGGACAAGTTCAAGGGCAATGTGGATGCAGCACGATTAGTCCTGAACCTGATAACAGACAACCTGACTGACCCGGAGCGCATAAGGAATTACATGATCATTGACAATTACTACAAGCTGTTACATGAAAACAACGGCATAAGCTATCTGACCCTCATCCAGCTTGCAGACAAGTTCAACCTTGAAGAGCGACAGATACAGAACATTGTTTACAAGTGGTCAGACAAGTATAAAAAATCAAGCAACATTTCGCAGCAGCAAAGCCCATTTTAGAAATTCGGCAAGACGGATTTCATGGTAAAATCCGGCTCCGTCTAATCAGTTGTTCAGTAATCTTTCCTATTGTTAATTACGCTAAAGTAATCCGTCCGTATGTTGAGATAACTTTAGTTTTCATGACAAAGTCGTCCGTCTCTGAAATTGATGTTCAAAAGATCGTTAAGCTGTATATTGATCGCTTTAAAGGTGAGCCGGATGCCACAAGGCTTATCGTGAACATGCTGGCCGACAACACCACTGATCTTAATATTCTCCTTCATCATATTGTGAAACATGAGTTCGATTCTATGAAGATGAATTCCGACAAAGCCTCTGTGCTTGAAAAACTGTCCGCTACTTACGGACTCAGCATTAAGAAGGTGAGAGAAATAGTTGACGAAGAATAGCTTTACTGCCGCACTTTTATCTTATCATCTGCTGAGACTCCTGACAAAACTTCGATATTGATGCCATCGGACAATCCGGTTTCAACCTGGCGCTTTTCGAAATGCTGCTCCGATGTTTCCACTTCAACAAACTTCCCGTTTGGCTCAAACAGCAGGTCGCGCTCCATGATAGCAAGTACGCTGTCGCGGCTGTTGAGTATGATATCGGCATTGGCGCTGTAGCCGGCCCGAATCATTACCGAATCAAAATCTTTTAAAGCAGCCCTGATCTCGAATTGTATGGTGCCCTGATCATCAATTCCTTTTGGTGCGATGTATTCAAGCTTGGCGTCAAAAGTTTTGCTTTCAATGGCGCCAATAGTGATCTGCAGGTTCATCCCTTCTTTGATTTTTCCAACTTCCGATTCATCAACCTTTCCCTCGAAAATGAGGTCGTTCATATCCGCAACCGAAGCGATAGTTGTACCGCTGTTGAAAGTATTACTTTGAATTACCTGTTCGCCTTCCCTTACCGGCACATCAAGCACCATCCCTGAAATGGTTGATTTCACGAGTGTGGTAGTCTGTGTTTGTTTTTTGGAAACTCCGGACTTGATGAGCTGCAAATTATTTTCAGCCGCATCAACGTCTTCTATAGCCC
>CAYOYI010000101.1:7158-11228 GCA_964408105.1 uncultured Chitinophagaceae bacterium
TGATTGTATTCTGTTTCGGAAATTACTTTTTCATTGAAGAGCTTCTCTCTTCTCTCCTTTTCCAGCTTTGCTTCCTCCAGCCGGATCTTGGCCTGGCTGAAAGCGCTTTCGGCATTGCTGAGCGTGACATCATCGGGAATAACTTTTATCCGCGCTACCACCTCACCTGCATTTACCTTTTCACCTGCCTCCACAAAAAGCTTTTCAATTATCCCTGAGATCTGTGGCTTTAGCTCCACTTCCCTTCTTGGCTTCACGGAACCATTGGCAACCGTCTTTTTCACGATATCAGTTTTGAAGGGTTTGGTAGTTGAAAAGGCTACCGGTCCCTGATTACTTTTCTTGTAAAGGAAATATCCGACATAGATGAATAGTGCCAGAACGGCTATCACTGCTGTTATTGCTAAAATTTTTCTCACGCTTTTTATTTTATGTTATTCTTTTCTTAGTGCAACGATCGGGTTCACCTGAACGGCTTTGAATGCTGGCATCAAGCCTGCCAAAGCTCCCGTTACAATTAAAATTCCTGTTGCCATCATGGCCGTATTGAACTCTATACCCGGACTCAGAAAGAAGCCACTTTCAACGCCCGACCGTATCATTCCGAAATTGACAAACTCAAGGATCGCTACACCAATCACCAATCCAAAATATCCGGCAAGGAAAGTGAGAAAGACAGATTCCTGCATGATCATGCCGATGATTGATAATGGCGTGGCACCCATTGCTTTTCTTATGCCTATCTCTTTTGTTCGTTCACTGACAACGATTAGCATGATATTGCTCACACCGATTGCCCCTGCAAGCAAGGTACCGAAACCTACAAACCATACGAAAGCCTTAATGCCGGAGAATAATCCCATGAATTTTTTTGCTTCATCCTCTGCATTAAAGGAGCCGATAGCCCTTGCATCTGTCGGATCAATATTATGTCTTGCGGCAAGTATCTGCTTCACTTTTTTTTCAGCTTCTTTAGCTGTCACGCCCTGCGCTGCGGTAAGTGAGAACCATCCGAACTTATCTCCATAATTAAATGCCTGCTGAAAGGTTGTGAATGGAATGAAAATAGTGCGCTTGTCACGATCGGCATCATCGCCTCTCACTTTTGCCGATTTCGACAACCCGACAACTCTGAAGTAAACTCCTTTGATTTTTATATATTCTCCTACGGGATCTTCATCAGGCTCAAATAATTCCATCCGAACCTGCTCCCCTATCACACATACTTTTCTTTTCTCCCGACTATCCAGATCATTGATGAAGCGACCTGCAGTCAATCTCAACACCTGTATATAGCGGAAATCGGGATAGTCGCCCATCACCTGAAAATTTCCGTATTTGTTGTTGCGCGAAACGTTATTGGCATCACGCCATCCGCCAAGCTGAATACGTGGCGCCACAATATCAACTTCAGGGGCATGTTCCTTCAATGCTTCAACATCAGCATTTTCAAATGAATAAAACCTACCGGCCCGCAAGCCTTTGTGAGGCTTGGTCGTTGCCTGCGGCCATACGTAAATACTATTCACCGCGTAACCGCTGAAATTATTTTCTACTCCATTTCTTAAGCCGTTCCCGGAACCAAGCAATAGCACCAGCATCATAATTCCCCAGAACACACCCAGCGCGGTGAGCAGAGTACGCAGCTTATTCTGCCAGATCGTACTGAAAATTTCAATCCATTTGTCTATGTCAAACATGGATGATCTACTGATTTCGGTAATGCGTTGATTCGATAGTTCATAAAAATCATTCTTCTCTTATGGCTGCAATAGGTGAAATATTTGCTGCTTTAATAGCGGGAATAAGCCCTGCAATTGTTCCTGCCAGCACCAATAATCCTGTCGCCAATAAAGCGGTTGAAAAATCAACACCTGGTTCTCGAAAGAAACCCATGTCGGCATTGAACTGCTGAACAAAGTAGTTCAGTGCTTCCAGCAATCCCACTCCTGCAATAAGCCCGAAGTATCCTGCAAAAATTGTGATCAATACGGCCTCCTGCATGATCATGCTCACAACTGAAAAAGGCGTAGCTCCAATTGCCTTCCTGATCCCGATCTCCTTTGTGCGTTCACGAACGGAAATGGTCATGATATTTCCTACACCAACTATTCCCGCGATGACTGTTAGCACTCCGACTGCCCAAACGAAAATCCTGATATAAAGGAACAGGTCATTGTACATGACAAATTCATGAAGACTGTTTCGGATGCGAATGCCTGCCACGTCATCCGGAGAAACATTGTGCTTTTCTGCCAGCATCGCATGAATGATCTTCTCCTTTTCTTCAGCTTCTTCAACATCCATGCTTAAGGTGTTCATGGAAATTTGCTGAACGTAATTCACCTGATCGAAAAGTTTTTGCCCGGTGCTTATAGGAATATATAACCTGCGCTGATCCCAGTCACCACCCTGATCTTTAAAGGTGCCAATCACCAAAAAAGGCATGCCTTTTATAGTTATGTACTTTCCTAAAGGCTCATCTACCTTGAACAATTGATCTACTACTAAACTTCCCAACACCGCTACCTTCCGTGATTCTTTAACATCGGTTTCATTAATAAATCTTCCGGACGTCAGCACAAGATTTTCAAGATACATGTATCCCGGATGACATGACAGTACGCTGAACGATGAACTTTCATCCTTATATGTGATATTGCCGGGAGTCCAGATGTGATTGCGTGACGTCACATTTTCAACTCCGGAAATTGTATTTCTGATCAGTTCATAGTCATCATTAGTAAACCTTATTTGCCTTCCCGGCTGCATTCCATTATAGGGTAAAGACGTTTTTCCTGAATTCACCCAAATGCTGTTGACCGCATCTCTTTGAAATTCCTGCTGAACACCACGCTGAATACCATTGCCGAAACCCAGCAGCATAATGAGCATGAAAATTCCCCACGCCACGCTGAAGGCTGTGAGAAAAGTTCTCAGTTTGTTCTTCCTGAGAACTTCAAAAATCTCCATCCATTTGTCTAAATCAAACATGCGATAAGCTCAAGATTCGATCATGCCATCCTTTAACCTGATGACACGATCAGTCATTTCCGAAACATCGTGTTCGTGCGTTACAATGACCACAGTAACATTTTCTTTTTTGTTTACTTCTTTTAACAAATCCATTACCTCCAATGATGTTTTAGAATCCAATGCACCTGTAGGTTCATCTGCGAGAATGATCCTTGGCTTAGAAATCAAAGCGCGAGCTATCGCCACGCGTTGCTGCTGCCCTCCGGAAAGTTCTGTCGGCAGATGTCCTGCCCAATCTTTCAATCCAACCTTATCAAGATATTCGAGCGCCATATTGTTGCGTTTACTTCTGCTCACATTTTTGTAATAAAGCGGAAGCGCTACGTTTTCTAAAGCAGTTTTAAAACCAAGTAAATTGAATGATTGGAAAACAAAACCGATCAGCTCGTTTCTATATTGAGCGGCTTTTGTCTGTGAAAGATTCCTGACTAAAATATTATCGAGGTGATATTCACCCTCATCATAATCATCAAGAATCCCGATGATATTCAGCAAGGTGGACTTGCCAGAGCCGGAAGAGCCCATGATAGAAACAAATTCTCCATCATTTATTTGAAGATCAATACCTTTCAGAACATGCAACTTCTTCTTTCCGATAGGATATGATTTGTGAAGGTTGCTTGTTTTGATCATTACATAGCAAGCTTATCTGTCTCCACTCAATATATTGCCGAACATTCCACCAACGCCTCTTGTTTCTTCTTTTCCGCCAAAAGCTCTTGAAGCGGCTGCAACACGGTCGGCCAAGCGTGAGAACGGAAGACTTTGCAGAAAAACGGTTCCGGGGCCTTGCAGATAAGCAAGAAAAAGTCCCTCTCCACCGAACAGCGCGTTCCTAAAACCGCCAATGAATTTAATATCATAATCAACGGTGGGAGCGAATGCTACGAGGCATCCGGTATCAACCCGAAGCGTTTCGTTACTTGCAAGTTCTTTTTTAATAATGGTACCGCCAGCATGAACGAAAGCCAATCCATCGCCTTCAAGTCTTTGGAGAATGAATCCCTCCCCGCCAAACAACCCTGCACCTAATC
>CAYOYI010000102.1:0-7359 GCA_964408105.1 uncultured Chitinophagaceae bacterium
CGGTTTCCTTGTTGGCTTTGGAACGCGATATGCAGGAGGGTGTACTTCCGGACATTCCATCACCGGGTTGTCAATTCTCAGCTGGCCTTCGTTGGTAGCTACCATTTGTTTTATGATTGGCGGGATTATAACTACCCATTTTATTTTACCATTAATTCTGAAATAGCATGAGGCAACTGGCTTATTTGTTTTTCGGAATTTTCTTTGGTATCGTTCTGTACAAGTCGGAGGTAATTTCCTGGTTCAGGATTCAAGAGATGTTCAGGTTTCAGGCTTTTCACATGTACGGTATAATAGGATTAGGAGTGATTGTCGGAGCTATCTCTGTTCAGTTGATGAAACGTTTCAAGCCCCAATCGCTTGATGGGGAAGAATTGAACTTAAATCCGCGCGAATTCACAAAAGGCCACATCATTGGCGGTTTGTTATTTGGTTTTGGCTGGGCAATGACAGGAGCATGTCCGGGCCCACTCTATGCTTTGGTTGGAAGCGGTTATCTTGTAATTGCAGTTGCGCTGCTCAGCGCGATATTTGGTGTTTTGGTTTATGGAATTTTAAGGAAGTGGTTACCTCACTAATAATTTCTTATCGAACCAAAGTGACCTTTCCATAAAAGGTTTCTGCCTCGGTTTGTATTCTATATATCATAATACCGGGTGTTAGCTCCGTTGCAGAATAATTCAGTAGTTTCAGTTCTGAGGAGTTTACGGTTCCATCAAACAATGTGCTAATAAGCTTACCCGAAAGCTCAAACAGTTCAACCTTAACAGGAGAGTCATAACCAATCATGAATTCAATATTCAGCAAGTTTGAAAACGGATTTGGATAAGCCTGGATGAATGTTGCGTCAGGCATCATTACTTCAATTTCCTCTTCTTCAATCAAAAGTGTCTTTAAAGTAAACGGCTGGCAAGGCTGAATTCTGCAGTCACCAAGTATGTCGCCATGAGAGAAATGTCCTGATGCGGCATTCCAGTTAACACATAATGTTTTTTGAGCCGGTGTACCGGGTTTGTGACAAACCAGAACACCTGTTTTTGACAATGAACCGCATCGTACGTCCTGAACACACACCTCAAGGCAGTCTTCAGCGGTACAGCCATTAGCATCAGTCACCGTTACACAATAAGTTGTTTCTTCAATCGGACAAGCCTTAATTGTAAAGCTGCTTGATCCCGTGCTCCATGCATATGTAAAAGGAGGCGTTCCGCTCACTTGTGCTTCAAGTATCGCGCACTTTAAAGGAGGATAACCGCGATAGATGGTCTGGTCAGGTCCAAGCGATACGCTTAACGGATCTCCGTGATAACAGGTTCCAGCGGTACAGCTGTCCGCAGTGCACGGGTCACCGTCATCACAATTGATTGGTTGGTTAAGACAGAGACCGGCATTGCATTCATCTGTGGTACAGGCATCATTATCGTTACAATCTGAATTTGAAATGCAGCATCCTGTAAAAATGTGCTGGCACGATTCATTGCAGAAATCATCAGTGCATGGATTATTGTCATCACAATCAATGTCTTCAAAAGTGCAAATACCGGCAACGCAAATATCATTTGTGCATGCATTTCCATCATCACATCCGGCACCGTTGTTACAGCAAAGGGGATCATTGGTGCTGACACAAATTCCATCCACGCAATTATCAATGGTGCAAGAATTTCCATCGTCACAAACAATGTAAATATTTGCGCAGGTGCCGCTGATACAGGTATCGTTTGTACAAGGATCGTTGTCCGCGCAGGCTGCATTTGAACTACAACAATCCGGGAGTGAGTTATACTGACAGGTTCCACCGATGCAAGTATCAGTTGTGCAAGAATTTCCATCGTCACAAGGCATCGGGTTGTACACGCAACCACCTCTTACGCACTTGTCGGTAGTACACGGATCGCCATCATCACACACAATTAAGGTGAAAACACATGTACCGTTTACACAGCTATCCGTAGTGCAATCGTTTTCGTCATCACAAATAACCGGGGCGATTGTGATTGTATCTGACACAACACAATCATTGGCATCGGTAACTGTTAAGCTATATACTCCGGGACAAAGTCCGGGGTCAGCGCTTTGAGGCTTTACACATATTGCGTTGATCTTTGCATTATTCACGATCCCATCAAATAAAATATTCAATGTTCCATCGCTGACGGCAGTATTAATGGATTTGATTTTGGCAATCGCATTTCCACCGGCATCGGCATAAATGTCATAATCATCAAGAACAACAATCCCTTCGATGGATACATCAAATACACGGCTGCCGGCTGCATTGAAGAACACCTCGGCAAAATGCAGCTCAACGTTATAGTTGCCGTTAATTACCGGAATGTTGTAGCTGAAAAAACCGCTGTTGCCAACCCATCTTTCGCTTTGGTAAAGTACATCGTCAGTTGTATTTGCGATTGGAACTACACTGCTGAATGTCGTGCCTCCTGAAAAATACTGATCGGCCTTGAAGGTATCTCCTGTTGATGCAATAAATTGGTTCCCTCCGGCATTGATACAAAGTTTAGTTCCGGATTGCTGCCCCGTTCCAACGGAAGAGTTGGTCGAACCGGATGACCATTGATATGAGTAAGGGCTGGTTCCACCCAATACATTAGCGGCAGCGGAGCCGTCACACAGGCCGCATGCCGTTGGATTCTGCCCTGAAATATTTACTTGCAGCAGCACATACGTGCAAAAACCGTTTACGCACTGGTCTGATGTGCAGGCATTGCCATCGTTACAATCTCCCGGCACAACGCAGGATTGTCCGAATGTCATAAAATATGCGGGCAGGGTTAACAGGATAGTAAAAAAATGTCTTTTCATAGAATTTATGGATTGTAGGTCAAAGCTATTGTGGGCAAGGATTTCGCCCTTGCAGAAAGCGGAAATAATTTCAAAAAGTGAGGATGGCAGCAGCGAGGCGATTACTTCAAAAACACAATCTTTTCTTTTGACACAAAAACGTCATCCTGTATTCTGCCCGTTGCTTTGAAAACGCAATAATAAATGCCGGGCGAAATTTTACCGGATTCAAATTTCAATTCGTGCTTTCCGGTTTGCCATTCGTTGTCAATCGGACGTGCGACCAATTCGCCTTGTATGTTATAGACAGAAAGTTCAAGAAGGCTTTCCTGCAAAACTTCATACTGCACGGTAAAATCTTTCTTTGATGGATTGGGATAATATGCCACTAAAACTCTTTTGTTCTCAGGATTCATTACTAAGGTTGTGGTAGTGTCATTAGGAATTCCCCACAGTGAATCAACCCTGAGCTTTGCTATGATTGGAATCGCGGAAAGCTTCAGTGTCATTGTCTTGGTCGGTTTATCATAGGTCATAATAGATTGGTTCAACGTTCCGGTAGGTGAGAGTCCGTCAATTTGCCAAACTGAATCTGTATAGAAACCAATATTCAGGTTTACAGTTACGGTTGAAGTATCATCGCCATCTAACGGTCTCCAGGCAATGATGTGTGTTGGTTTCCCATTAGCATCTCCGAACTTATAAATCCATGCCTGCTCATTTTCCTGGTAGGTATCAAGGAAATATTTTTTACCGACCTTATTGATGAGCGTTTGAAAAGCGTTAAAGGATTTCTTCTCGATAAAATTTGTCGCAGACGAACCCAGCAGTCCGCATCGGCTGTAGAGTCCTCCGCCACCATTGGCATAGAAGTACCAGGTGAGCCTGTCCACTCCAAGCCGGATGAACATCATCGCACCACGGATTGCGTAAAGCGCCTGCTCTTTTTCTGAAACACATTCCACATGATTGCATGGCTCACCCGCGCCATCGCTATCCCAGCCCCACTCGGTTACGTAAATCTTTTTCCCAGGCAGATTAGCGTTTCTGAACCTAATATCATTGATGATCGCTCTGGCTGATGACTGAATATGCTCCGGATATATTCCTTCGCGCTTACCCTGCTCGTTGTTAAGGTAGCTGTAGTGGTGTACGTTTATACCATCAATGTGTTGAGCAGCTTGTTCACTTAACCGCGTTCCGATAAAATTTCCGCCTGTAGCCGTTTCCTCATAGGGAAACGCAGATTGTAAAGCACATGGCAATACGATCAAATTGGGATCACCATCTTTTGCACCTTTTACCATTCCCAGTAACACCTGACTGTAAAATGACGCAGGATAATCCCAGGGTTCATTGCCAGCTTCAAAAATTTCTACCAACCCGTTTCCTTTGGTTGGCCCGAAATGCTGGGCGAATGCTTTAGCATAGTTATAGCCTGCATTGTAAGGATCGTTCCAGTTTGCCTGAGGAATACTTTTGTTGGTGAATTGCACTGATGCCTGAACTTTCAATCCTGCATTGTTCCACGCCTGATATTCTTTGTCCCAATTCAGCCAGTTCAATGCCTGAGTTCCTTTGATAGCCATGCTGTCATAATCCGGAATGTTGTCAGGGTCCGTAACATCCCATTTCATGTCGTGGAAATTTCTTGCGTGCGTTGCGATGGTGTTAAATTTTTTGGGACCTTTTCCGTTGCCAATGCTTCCCGAATACATGTCGTATCCCCATCCCCAGATTCCGTTCACGCCAATTATTTCAGAAACCGTGCTGTTCGATTTTGTCGGAATAGGCATTGGGCCAAATGGCCCATAAGTATCCCACACATTGATTTCCCAAATAAAAACCTTAGCATAATCAGCTTCAACAAGCGTGTGCTCGATTTTTAAATATCTTGCCGAGGCAGGTGTATTTAGTCGCTTTGTCACGGCAAGTAGTGCTGCAGGATCAAGATCCGCAATGTGAAACCAATCGGTGGAATTAACGCTGCCTAGTATCTCTGTCGCACTTGCTTTCCCTCCTGCCCAGTGACGAGTTTCTATCCAGCTTATATTTTTTGTTGCTCCAAAATCAAGGGTTAAACTTTCTTTAAGTGGCGCTGACAATGCGGCTATTTCAAAAATCTGAAACGAAGCTGAGGATACCAGTTTTATTTTGATCGCTTCATTAGTAACATTAAACCTCTTCCAATTGTAATTATCTGCTGAAACCCAGGTGGCAACCAACTGTGAATCGGTCGGTGATTGAAAAACATAAATGGAAACATTTGAACTGGCGTTGCACTTGAGCGAGATTGATTTTACAAAAGATGGCGTGATTGAAATTTCAAACCATGCGGAGCCTGAGCCGGTGATTTGTGCGCTCGTTCCAAGGTTTCCGTCTGTGGGATTTGAAAAATTGTTGCAACCGGAACTTGTACAGAATCCTGATGAGCCTTTGTTTAGAAAAATATTTTGCTGCGGTTTGCTGATGAATCCATAAGGTAGAGGAGCTGCTGATTGCCATGAGGTTTGATCATCGTGATCAATTGCGGCAGCAGCATTTCCCCCCGATGTAGCGGTTATCGAAGCGTTCCACGAGAAAGATGGGATCACACCTGCGTGGGGATTCCATTGTCCCAAACCTGTGGTGGCTATGGTGAAAACTAAAAGAGCGGTAAAAAAAACTTTAGAAAACAGAAATTTCCTCATTCGGTCTCAGGCAAGGTGAAACAATTTTACCAATAAGGCAAAGCATGATCACGAAATTGATGGAAATTCGGTAGTGGTTCGGTTTAAAAAAATCATTGCGAGTGAGGCTTTGCGAACGAAGCAATCCCCTTATAGTCATTCTTATCAGGGGATTGCTTCTCCCGATGCTCATACAAAAGCCGTGCTATCGGGATCGCAATGACGAAACTGAGACACTACCATGCAAAGCGATGACTTGCCTTCATCAGTTAGTGTGTGATGAAGGCAAAGTGATGACTATTTCAAAAAGGAAGATCAGCCTCGTGCAACGCCCGCCCGCTTCTGAAGGCAATCTTGCGCAGGGTTTCATGCCATAGCGCCTGCCCTGCCACCTGATGACCAAGCGGCTTTCATGCACTTCCTTTTTTATTGGGCGATCATCAACCGTGATGAAGAAATTGCCCCGCATGTCGGCATAAAAATCATTAATGCCCCTGAATTTGTATATGTCAATTATTTGGCTCATTTTTCGGTGAATATACGACCGGGGGTGTTATTTATCCCCGAGTTATGTGGCATTAAGAAATAATGGGGAATAAAGAACTTAAGCCGTCAATGAAAAACCTTTATGAATCAAGGGGGCTTCTGTATATTGAATTGTTTTTCATTTTTCTTGCTTTTGGACTGATAGGTATTATCTCCCCTTTTCTGATAACTGTTCGTGCAAAAGGTCAAGGCGCGCCAACCGATTTTATGATAGAAGTTGCCATGGCAATAATGAAAGACAACGTATTGTGGACGATCATTTCCCTTTCATTAGCAACTGTTGGTACCAGCGTATACCTGATTTATATTGCAACCAAACAAGTAGTAACAAAAATTACTGCATCAGTATCTGATAAACTTGTAACTCTTACAGTATTTAGACCATTAACGAGAAAAATAAAGGAGATAGTAATCCCAATAGAAAATCTATCGGTACATTACAACGAGAACATAAGAAAAGATGGGGGTTTCAATCCTGTTGTACTTAAGTTTATTAGTAAAGGAATTAACGTTGCAACCGTGAGGAGTAGCGGAATATGGAAACGAGATTCTCAGAAATTAAGAGAAATGGGCAATTACCTTAAGACAATTGCAACTGACAATAGAAAGTAGGAAAACGCCACATAACAAACAGGCAAAGAAAATGCGGGCGGGACATCTACGTATATGAAAGTTTTGTTCCTTTTATTAGCTTTAATCGGTATGGAAAAGATAGGTGGCTATTAATGCCCGCCTTTCTTTGCCTGCCTGAACGTTGTGTGGTTGAAAAGCTTTTCATTACATTTGGTTTCTAAAACATTTTATTATGGGCATTAATTTCATTGCAATCTTAGTCGCAGCCCTTGTGCCGATGGCGCTTGGCTTTATCTGGTATCACCCGAAAGTGTTCGGAACGGTTTGGATGAACCACTCCGGGATGACGGAAGAAAAAATGAAATCAGGGAATATGGCGCTGATCTTCGGGCTGTCATTCCTCTTCAGCCTGATGCTGGCCGTCATTATGAATTCCATTGCCTATCACGATGGCTTTGTCAGTGGCGCTCTTTATTATATAACTGACGGCACCCTGAAACCCGATCCTGCATCAGAAGCAGGCAAATGGCTCGATTACTATATGACAAATCTTTCAGCATCAAACCGCACGCTTAAGCATGGAGCCTTCCACGGCTTTTTCATTGCCGGAGTATTTATCGCCCTGCCCATCATGGCCACCAACGCGCTGTTTGAAAGAAAGAGCTTCAAATACGTAGCGGTGAACAGCGGCTACTGGATGGTGTGCTTCACCATCATGGGAGCCATCGTTGCCGCCTGGAAGTAAAACGGCAGCAGCTCATCAGAAAGC
>CAYOYI010000102.1:7369-8558 GCA_964408105.1 uncultured Chitinophagaceae bacterium
ATCCCACACTCCCTTAGCGATAAGGTATGGAATAAGTATGTAAAGTATGGAATCGCGAATGAGGTAATAAAGGAATATGCCGAGCACTACCTTCCAGCCCGCTTTTTTTATCACAGCTTTGAAACCTTCCTTGCGGTAAATTTCAACGTAGCGCTGAATCCATTTGGGAGTAAGGAATTTACGAAAAGACACCCGGGGCTAAATAAAACTATTGCACAATCGGCACCAATCCCCGCAATCCCATGTCAGCTACCCATTCACCCAGCAGGGGCTCATAAATGCCATTGGGGTTTGTATCCATCCATTCAAAACTCTTGTTCGTTGAAAGCGAAACGGTGATCACGATATCCTCGGTCTCATTCCCGGTGATGGTGAAGGGCGAGGTAAATTCCCCGGTCACCAGGCAGGAATTCAGCGGAATGGGCGAGGTTGCCTGAATCGGATTCACAACAGTTGTTCCCGGGGCCTGACCGGTTTCCACGGGGATCGGGTAATTAGCGCTGTGCGTTTCAAATGCCCAATAGCCCTGTTCGCGGTTTCCATTCACCGTAACAGTGCTATCCTTCACCTTAAATGAGTTGATATATGTCCGATAACCTACAAATGAAGCCAATGTGCCCGTATAATCATAGTCAACACCGGCAACTGTTGCCCTGAAGTCAACATCAAAATTCTGGTAAGCCAGCGAAACCCTTAAAAACCTGTAAGTTCCTACGGCAACATCCTTCAGCGGAACAGAAAGAAATGCTTCACCCTCGCCAACAATCACCTCCTTATCAAAAACAATAGCATTGGCCCCACCGGCCGTGGTTTCATCGTTCTTGAAAAGGACGGTACCCGCACCAACCTGGGTCAGTTCATTTTTTGACAATTCAACATAATGCGCACTCATGCCGTTGAATTGCGGTGACTGCCCGGCATGGCCCGCAGGCATGGCGGCAGGATTGCCAAGATTGTCAAGGCGGTCCTGCATAGGGTCAAACTTGAATTTGAAAATTAGTTTCGGCCCTTCTTCATCCTTCGTGCAGGACTGACTTAGCATAAAAAAGCAAAGGACGGAGAATAAAACGGATGACTTCAATTTCATAAAATGGTTTTAATGACAAACGCAAAATTATCAAATGGATTTTGCCTGTGTTCAGGTTTCCGAAATCTCAACAATTAATTTTGTGCAGCGATGAAAACATCA
>CAYOYI010000102.1:8568-11170 GCA_964408105.1 uncultured Chitinophagaceae bacterium
CTTTATGGTTTATGCCGATGAAGAAGGGAATATTCTTGAAGATGTGAACTATGAAGCCGTTGGACGAAGCGGAAGGCGTTTTGAAAAGCTCTCCCCGGAAGATTTCATAGAGTTGCCTGCGGGAAGTGAATTCTTTTTCCTTCCCGGGCGGTCGCCTTATGGATATAATAAGAAAACAAAAAGCATCGAGCTTTCGGACGAGGGCCAAGCTGTTGCGGTTTTTATTTCTCCTGCGCACACGCAGACTTATTTATCCGCTTATGAAAAAACAGGTCAGGCTCCTGTCCTTCCGCTATATGCTTATACTGCCGTTGGCTGGCTTGATGGAAAATTTTACACGACTGCCGTAAGAATTGACCCTGACATCCGCCAGGATTTTGAGCAATTTGATGATTCAAAAGTGAGGCGGAAGGTCAATTCATTCAAAAAGAAATATCCTGACAACAAATTGGTTGAGCACCTCGCCAACAACTGTGCTCTCACTTATCACTGCCGCGCTGCGCAGAATTATTTTCTCAATCGCTGGGAATGTCCGATCCCGGCTTCACCTGCCTGCAATGCTGAATGTATAGGATGTATTTCATTGCAGCCCGATGAGAACCCTATTTCATCGGCTCACTTCCGATTGAAATACCAGCCTTCCGCGAAAGAGATCACAGAAGTTGCCGTTGACCATATCGAAACGGCTGAAAATCCAATCGTGAGCTTCGGGCAGGGATGCGAAGGTGAGCCGCTGCTTGTTTGGGAAACGCTGCGCGATTCGATCAAGGCAATTAGAAAGCAAACAGGTAACGGCATCATCAACATCAACACGAACGGCAGCAAACCGGAAGCCGTTGAAGAACTCTGCAAAGCCGGCTTGCAAAGCATACGCGTAAGCATGAACAGCGCGCAGCGTGATTGGTACGCTAATTACTACCTGCCGCGCAACTATACTTTTGACGATGTGAAAGAATCTATAAAAGTTGTACGCAAGCATGGCGGATGGGCTTCCATTAACTATTTCACCTACCCCGGCCTCACCGATAGTCCTGAAGAATTTGAAGCATTGAGAAAACTGATTCAGGAAACAGATCTCTCGATGATCCAGTGGCGTAACTTCAATATCGATCCCGACTGGTATTTGAAAAAAGCCCGCATAGGTGAAACGGGGAAACCTATTGGAATAATAAATATGATGAACCTCCTCAAAAAAGAATTCCCGCATCTGCGTTACGGATATTTCAATCCGTACGTTCCTTCACCGGCTCAGGTAAAAGCTTAGGGTTTTATTGAACGATCAGTTTCCGCTGCCCCTGCTTGCCTTCAGATTCAACTTTCACCACATAAACTCCGGCTGACACATTACGCGTTGAAAACCTGTGTGTATTCAAGCCCCGCTCTGCATTTTTGATTGAAGAATAAATTGTTTTACCCATCAGGTCATAAACTTCCAATGATACTTGTCCGCTTTTTTCAAGATCATAAACCAAAGTCACATCATTACCGGATGATGGATTGGGATAAACAAAAAGGTTTGCTATTTCATTGTCAGCAGGGGCATTGATCCCGGTAGTGGGCCCGCTGAGTTGTTCTTTTGAGAACATGAAATCTCCGGTTGCGCTTCCGCCAAACCCGGTGAACACCACCTTCCATACTTCCCCGTTTTTACGCTTCACGAAATAGACAAGCGAGTCTGCGATGTCATATCCGGTGCCGTTAAATTCCTTCCAGTCATCATAACCAATTGTATTGATCTTAGAATCGAAAGTATGGCTGTTCCAATCATCATAAGTTGATGGGTTCACTCCGTTTACCTTGGCTACGCTCACACCTTTATTATGCAACACGCCCACAACAGGATACGGCTGAGGGACGTAGCCGGTGTAGTTTGTAAACAGCAGATCCCAATCAGCAGAAGCAGGTTCACGGTCAACAGACGAGTGGCTGCTTAAAGAATGGTATCCGAAGTTTTTACCGGGAAAAGTAGATTTCACCACCGAGTGCATCATGTCCATCGAGCCATCTAACATTGCGTGACGGAAGTTATATGCGCCTGACACGGTTAAGTTTTGTATCCATAGCTTTTGGAAACTGCCGTTGGTGAGCTTTATGATGTATATGCTATCACCGGTCAAAACGTGCGTATTAATATTATAAACACCCCACCCAAAATCAAAATCGTTTAACGGATCTTTTGTTTGGTCAAATGCTCCCCATGACCATGATGTATCGGAGTTATATAGTTCTGTCCAGCCGGAAAGGCCTGTTGTGTCAACCGTTGCCCATGCTGACGTATCCCCGTTGGGGTAAACCCAAAGTTTGCAACCGGCAACAGAGTTGATATGAATTGCCGAACCAAATCCGGAAATCTCAAATGCAAGATCCCAGTTACCTTTAGGCGCTGAGCCTTGCTCATCATCCGGCAAGCTATACCATTTTTGACTCGTATAACTTGCTCCAAGTGAAACCGTGTCATTGGTCACCTGTGCATAGTTCAAAGAGACTGAGAAAACAATTATAAGGGCGGTGATTATCCTTTTCATTTGAGATTTTTTTTAAAAATTAAAATGAGAATCAAAAGCGACTACAAAACTCCATCGTAACTTGCTTACTTGCAATA
>CAYOYI010000103.1:0-10967 GCA_964408105.1 uncultured Chitinophagaceae bacterium
TGCCCTTGGATGTTTTTGAACCTTCCGGTATCTCATAAACACGCAGCCAGTAGCATTGGCCTTGTTCGGTGAAGAACAAGAGGTATTCATGGGCGGTTGCGGTGAAAATGTATTCTATGAAATCCTCCTCACGCGTTGCTCCCCCGCGTGAACCCTTTCCTCCCCTGCCTTGTGTGCGGTATAAATTCGCAGGAGTGCGCTTGATATAACCGGCATGCGACATCGTGATAACAAACTGATCATCAGGGATCATATCCGTGATGTTTATGTCATCACTTGACATCACGATCTCCGTTCTGCGCTCGTCTCCGTACTTCTTCCTTATCTCCGAGAGTTCATCTTTGATGATCTGCATCCTGAGCGGTTCCTTTTCAAGAACTTCTTTCAAATAAGCGATCTGCTTCATCACCTCTTCATATTCAGCCCTTATCTTGTCGCGCTCAAGACCTGTGAGCCTTTGCAGGCGCATATCGAGGATGGCCTTCGCCTGAATTTCTGACAAGCCAAAGTTTGACATCAATCCGTCCTTTGCTTCATCCGGGTCTTTTGATTCACGAATGAGTTTGATAACTGCATCGAGATTATCGAGCGCGATTAAAAGTCCTTCGAGGATGTGCGCTCTCTTTTCTGCTTCGGCTAATTCAAACTTCGTTCTGCGCACCACTACTTCATGGCGGAAGTTCACGAAGTGCTTGATGAAATCTTTAAGGTTGATCAGCATTGGCCTGCCATCAACCAGTGCGATATTGTTCACTCCAAATGATGATTGAAGCGGAGTAAAATTGTAAAGCTGATTCAATACCACCTGCGCATTAGCATCACGCTTGAGATAAACTTCGATGAGAATACCATCGCGGTTTGAGAGGTCCTTCACGTCAGCAATACCTTCCACTTTGCGCTCGTTCACCAGCCCCCCGATCTTGGCAACAAGCACTTCCTTATTTACCTGGTAAGGAATCTCGGTTATCACGATCTTCTCTCGCTCTTTCTTCTCTTCGGTAATGATCTCGGCTTTTGCCCTTACCACTACCCTGCCTCTTCCGGTTTCAAAGGCTTCCTTCACCCCGTCATATCCATATATAATGCCTCCGGTTGGAAAATCCGGGGCCTTAATATATTGCATCAGCCCTTCGATCGTAATCTCCTTATTATCAATGTATGCCACAGTGCCATCTATAACTTCAGTTAAATTATGAGGCAGGATAGTCGTTGCCATGCCCACGGCAATGCCGGAAGACCCATTGACCAGCAAAGCTGGTATCCGAGAAGGAAGAACAGTTGGTTCCTTTAAGGTGTCATCAAAGTTATTTTGGAAGTCAACCGTATCATTATCTATATCTGTGAGCATTTCCTCAGCGATTTTTCTGAGCCTTGCTTCCGTATAACGCATTGCTGCAGGGCTGTCACCATCGAGCGAGCCGAAGTTTCCCTGCCCGTCAACCAAAGGATAGCGTAAAGACCACTCTTGTGCCATACGCACCATAGCATCGTAAACCGAACCGTCACCGTGCGGGTGATATTTACCCAGCACTTCCCCTACTATCCTCGCTGACTTCTTATAAGGCCTGTTGCTTGCAAGGCCAAGGTCCTGCATTCCATAGAGCACCCTGCGATGGACAGGCTTCAAACCATCCCGTACATCGGGGATGGCACGAGCCACAATAACCGACATTGAATAGTCAATGTAGGCTGTCTTCATTTCCTCTTCGATATTGATCGTAATGATCTTTTCTCCGTCTGCCATTATTATAGTTTTTGTCTTAGTTAAGGGTTAAAAAAAGCCTCCTTTTCAAGAGGATTTTTAGAACGTCTGAACTGCGAATTTGTTGAATGCGAATTTAGCCAATATTAAGGCCTTTAAAAAGCTGAAAACCAAGAGTTTTCCACATGTTTCAGGTGCCAATTCACCGGAAGGAAATTTACTTTTTCAGTAGGCGCTCAATTGCCCTTTTTACCCGACCTGTCTGGGGCTTTGTTATCGTGTAAAAGTAATCAACGACTTTGCCTTCTTTATCAATCAGGTATTTATGGAAATTCCAGCGTGGTTTGGATGAGAGCTTCCCGTTAAGTTTTTTAGAGGAGAGGAATTTAAAAACAGGACTCGCTCCGCTTCCAACAACGTGAGATTTTTCAAATACAGGGAAACTTACGTCATAGTTTTCCTTACAAAATTGCTGGATGGCTTCTCCTTGCAGCGGTTCCTGGCTGCCGAAATCATTCGAAGGGAAGGCGAGTATCTCAAATCCCCGGTCTTTATACTGGCGATATAGTTCTTCAAGATCCCTTAGTTGCGGTGTAAACCCACAACGGGAGGCGGTATTCACCACCATAACGACTTTGCCCTTGTACTTGTCGAGGTTCACTTCTTTTCCGCCAAGGTTCCTGACGGTGAACTGATGTATTGTTTTATCATTCATGCTGCAAACAACAGCAAAAGCTAACAATAGTTTCGGGAATATTCTTTCAAAATGAAAAATCCTGTCTATTCCAATAAACAAGATGATGCCTGCGTTAATTAAATCTCTCAGCCACCGGAAGTTTATGGCATAACTTTAGCTCCTTTCATAAACTAAATTTTATTCAATAATGGGTTTAATCTTTTTGCAGAGCATTGATACACTGTCCGATGGTTCGATGATACAGACCACCACCATCTTTGAGCTGGTCCTGAAGGGCGGCCTGGTGATGATCCCCATCGCGCTGCTTTCCATTCTTGCTGTTTATATTTTCGTTGAGCGGTACCTCACGATTCGCAAAGTTTCAAAGATTGATGATGATTTCATCCCCAATATCCGGGATTATGTTGTCAATGGTAACATTGCCGCAGCACAAGCACTCTGCACCCGCAGCGACTCACCTATCGCGCGAATGATCGAGAAAGGAATCGTGAGAATCGGTAAGCCCCTTCGCGATATTGAAGCATCAATAGAAAACGTTGGAAAGCTTGAGCTTTTCAAACTTGAAAGAGGTATTTCACTGCTTGCAACCGTTGCAGGCGCAGCTCCCATGCTTGGCTTCCTTGGCACGGTTACCGGTATGGTGAAAGCATTTTATAATATGGCGAATGCAGGAAATAATATTGCTATTGACTTGCTCGCGGGAGGTATTTATGAAGCGCTTGTTACAACCGTGGCAGGATTGGTGGTTGGAATTTTTGCCTTCGTTGCCTACAACATTCTGGTGAATATGGTGGAAAAGGCAGTGAACAAGATGGAAGCCACCTCTATTGAATTTATTGACCTATTACAAGAACCGGCATAACATGAACATACGATCAAGAAACAAGGTACAGGCAGAATTTAACATGTCGTCACTGACTGACATCATTTTTCTATTGCTGATATTTTTCATGCTCACATCTACTCTGGTAAGTATTAATGCCATGAAGCTTATCCTTCCTACCTCTGATGTGAAGGTCACTGATAAGAGAAGTGTTGCTATTTCAATTACCAAAGATCTCGAGTACTATGTTGATCGTCAGAAAGTAAGTGTGAGTGAGATTAAGGGCGTTTTAAGGGATAAATTACAAAACCAGGCTGAACCCACAGTCGTACTGAACGCGGAGAAATCTGTTCCCATCGAAAACGTAGTGCAAGTAATGAACATTGGCTACGAAATGAAGCTGAATATGATACTCGCTACTCAACCTCCTAAAATATAATGGCCGCTGATTTTATACAACACGATTGGGAAGAAAATGAAAAGCAGAACAGGAGAAAAGGTCTGGTAACATCGGGTGTCGTCCATGCGATAATCATTATCATTTGCCTGTTGTTTGGATTATCATCTGTGTTTCCACCTCCCGTTGAAGGAATCCTCGTGAATTTCGGAACGATGAAAACAGGATCGGGCAATGAACCTCCGAAAGTTGAAAAGCAGGAAGAAGTTGCTCCCGTTGAAAAGTCAGAACCCATGCCGGTGGTTGAGCAGGAAGAAACGCCTGCTGAAGTTGTGACGCAGGATGCCTTCGAAGCTCCGGCTGTTGAAAAGCCAGTAGAGAAAAAAGAGCCAAAAAAGGAACCTGAAAAAAAGAAAGAGGTAAAACCTCAACCCAAACCGGAGCCTGTTAAAGAAGAACCTAAGAAACCCGTGAAAGAAGAAGCGAAAGAACCGGTGAAGGAAGAGCCTAAAGTAGATTCAAAGAGCCTGTACACAGGCCAAAAGTCTGATGAGAACAAGCCGGGAAGCGAAGGAAAAACATATACCCCCGGTGACCAGGGCGACCCGAAAGGAGATCCTTCATCAAAAAATTACGAAGGTGAAACAAAAGGTCTCGGAAATATTGGAGTTGGTTATGACCTTACAGGGAGAAATCTTCTCGACATCCCTCCTATTGACAAACATTATGACGAGCCCGGAAAAGTTGTCGTGCAGATAAAAGTTGATCGTAACGGCAGAGTGATACTGGCGAAATATACAGTGAAAGGTTCGACCACAACCGATCCTACGCTTATTGCTCTTGCAGAAAAAGCTGCGCGCGAGGCAAAGTTCACATCAAATCCAAATGCTCCTGAAGAACAATTCGGATCGATTTCGTTTACGTTCAAAATGAAATGAGTTAGCTTCTTATAGCAGCTTGTTAACAGCTTCAATCTTTCTTCCGAATTTTCCGTCCGTTTTCATTTGAAACTTTCCGATTGACTTACCAGGAAACAATAAAACATTTATTCGAACAGCTTCCGATGTTCCAGCGCATCGGTGCGCCCGCATTCAAAAAAGACCTGACGAATACAGTTGCTTTATGTGAAATGCTGGGAAATCCCCAGCGAAAATTCAAAAGCATTCACGTGGCAGGAACCAATGGGAAAGGTTCAGTGTCGCACCTTCTGGCAGCAATGCTGCAATCGCAGGGATATAAAACAGGATTGTATGTTTCTCCTCATTACAAAGATTTTCGTGAGCGGATAAAAATTAATGGTGAATACATCCCCGAAGAAAATGTAATTCGGTTCGTTGAGCGCTATCAGCATGACTATGAAAAAATAAAACCATCGTTTTTTGAGATTACCGTGGCGATGGCATTCGACCATTTTACTAATGAAAAAGTTGATATTGCGGTTATCGAGACTGGCATGGGCGGAAGATTTGATTCAACAAATGTTATCACTCCCCTGCTTTCCGTCATCACGAATATTGGCTTTGACCACATGCAATTTCTGGGGAGTACGCTTCCCGCAATTGCATTTGAAAAAGCGGGTATCATCAAACCAAATATTCCGGTTGTGATTGGAGAAACTGATTATGAAACGGCTCCTGTCTTTTTACAAGCTGCAGAAGAACGTCACTCCCCTATAGAATTTGCCGATCAGCATGTAAGAATGGTTTTGAAGGAGAAAAAATTCGAAGGGATGATCTTCGATGTCGTTGAACACGAGCAAGTGAAACATAAGGATCTTAAAACAGAGCTGTTTGGAGATTTTCAATTAAAGAATCTTGCAACGGTTTGGTTATCCGCATGGGAATTGAACAAGGCAGGCTTTGAATTATCTGAGCAGTCAATGATAAACGGTATTCAAAACGTAAAAAATCTTACGAACATGAAAGGCCGCTGGGATTTCCTTTCAACTTCAGGACCTATTGTTATTTGTGATAGCGGTCATAATTCACACGGCATGAAAGAAACTATGAGAGAACTGAAGGCTCTCCCTCATAATAAGCTTCACCTTGTCATTGGATTTGTCAAGGACAAAGACCTGAACGCTGTGCTCTCTTTGTTTCCAACTGATGCAAGATACTATTTCTGTCGTCCTGATATTCCGAGAGGACTTGACGAAAATGAATTAAAGCAAAAAGCTTTGGAATTCGGATTAAATGGAGAAACTTACCCTTCTGTTAGCACTGCTTTAGAAAATGCCAAGGCCACAGCAGAAAAAAACGACATTGTTTTTATTGGCGGCAGTACGTTTGTAGTTGCCGAAGTGGTATAGGCTAACTATTGGATCAAAAGTTTTTGACGCCAGACCTTTTTACCATTTGAAAGCACGATAAAGAAGAGTCCTGTTTTTAATTCATCTGGCAGCGTAATAGAGCTTACTCTTGATTCAATATCAGATACATTTTCTGAATAAGCCGAACTTCCTTTTGAATCTATTATACTCAATTTGCCATTAGTGATCGTTTCCGGCAGTTGTAAGTACACAATGCCTGACTGTTTTACCAGATTAGGTCGCAACGTAAATTCAATTTCATTCGATTCCGGATTCAAATAAACCGAAACAACGTCAGAATAAGTGAAGGTTCCGTCAAAATCTGTTTGCTTTAGCCGGTAATATGAAATTTCGCTAAAAGGATTTCTGTCAAAAGTTGAATACTCATTGATGATTGAACTATTCCCCGCACCCTCAAAAACGGAAAGTTCTTGAAAATTTATTCCATCTTGTGATCGCTCAACCGTGAAAAAATCATTGTTGATCTCGGTTGCGGTTTTCCATTTCAATTGTACTATGCTTCCAATAACATCAGCGGTGAAACTTATAAGTTTTATGGGCAGTCCCGCCCCACCCTGGCTTCCGCCTCCTACACCGAATTCGGAAAAGGAAGTGAGGTTTTTTCTGATCGCATATCCGTGAGCAACCAATCTTCCCTCACCGTCATTATTGTTAAGCGTTCCTCCGTCAGTGGTCCAGGCAAGTGTGGTCGGGCTGTTAGTTGGCCGTTTCACTGGACCGAAATTATTATCGCTTAGGCCGGTCATATTTTCAATATACAACCGGATATTATAAGATCCCCCGGAAGGCACTGCATTCGGATCCATTTCCCAAAGCCCCGCAGCATTAATCGAAGTGTAAGTTAGCATACCAATTCCCCAGTCATCCATTACATTTAAGGAATCGTCATCATGGTTAGTGAGCGCTTTAAAACGTGAATCAATGTAGGTTATGCCGGTGAGGTTGTTATTTATGATATCCGCCCTGTAATAGTTGGAAGTTCCCGTTCCATTTCCGACCGGAAATGCATAAGTGCTTGTATTGTTTGTGATATTTCGCCTTAAATTCCCATTTACAAAACTGATATTTGTTTGACCGGTAATTGCCGATGGAGATGTTGAGGTAATTATCACACGATTGCTTCCGGTAGTCAAGACTCCGTCTGAAAGTGTCAGCACGCCATTAATGGTTAAATCATCGTTTAGATTTACTTGCGTTGCATCATTATCAATTGTAACGTTATTAAAGTTGCTGTTTCCAGATGTAATTGCCTGGTCGGAAGTTCCGTTGAATGTTACCGTACCTCCCTGTGCAAGAAAAGTTCCTGTTGTATTATCCCAGTCGCCCCCGATCGAAAGGCTGTAATCTTGCCCGCTTACAACATCGAGCGTCACCGAACTTCCGATTGTAAGGTCTCCTTCTACAACTGTTGCACCCGAAAGAGAGCGTGTACCGCTGCCTGTAAGATATAGATTATAGTAGTTTCCGCTTTCGATGGTTTGGCTGCCACCATTGCTGTAATAAAAATTTGTTCCGCCTGCTGAAGCATCCAGCGAGCCGATATTCATCGGTTGAGTAGCTGATAGATAGTAAACCGTTGAATTAACATCGCTCACCCACCTGGAAGCAGCATTAGAGCCATCAAGCACTCCGGAAAGCGTGATACCGCTGGCATGCGTGTTTTTATAGGTCAAAGTATCAGTGGCTCCGATTGTCACAGCACCCGCCAGCGTCATTGCTGCCGTTCCGGTAATATCTTGATTACTGTTGAATGTGACATTACCGGTTCCGGTTTTTGTGAAAGTACCGTCATTATTAATTCCGCCTTCAAAAACAAAAACAGACGAGTTGTTATTACTTGTGAACGTGCCAGAAGCATTAATATCCATTAAACCATGAAATGTGCTTGAGCCATTATTCGTATTGTCCGTAAAGCTTCCGTCAATAGTTGTAGTGTCGGTAACATACAAATCATAAGATCCCGGGCTGAGTGTTGCAGAGTTCTCTATGTCCAACTTGCCGTTTACAATTGTGTTATCCTGCAAGGTAGCTGTACCACCTCCTCCTGTAACAATTAAATGATGATAAGTCGTGCCTTTCACGCCTTGTGTATTGGCGCGATTGTAGAAGAAATAATTTCCACTGGAGGAAACCTCAAGCACACCGGTGTTCATCGGTTGCGCAGCGCCAGCGTAATAGGTTGTCGTGTTAGGGTCGTTGGCATAAGTTGAGTTGGGGTCTGTACCGTCAATGTTACTTCCGAAAGTAACACCATTGGAATTGGTGCTCTTATTGGTGACTGTGATTACATCGGCAATCGTGACGGCATTTGCAAAACTGAATCCGCCAGCGCCTTCAAGATCCTGAAAATCAGTGGAGAAGGTAGCTCCTCCGGCAGAAAAGCTTCCGGCAGCAGAGTTGTTATTGACAATCCCCGCCCTGAATTCCAGATTTGATGCAGTTATGACCGATGTTGATGTCCAGGTTCCTGTTCCGTTAATCGTTACCGCACCTGCAAAGAGTTTGCTGCCATTGTTATTGCTAAGGGTAAATGCCCTTCCTGAGGCGATTGTTGTGGTACCACTAACCGATACCGCCATTCTTCCCAGGGTACCATCGCCTGTTGGCATTGAAAGGTTGCCACTAATGTTAATTACTCCATTTACACCTCCATTTATCGTTCCGCCTGACAGATCAACGTTGCCGAGCGTTGACGTCCCCGTAACATTTCCGTCAGCAAATGTTCCTGCAATTGTTGTTGCTCCGGTAACTGAAAAGTCATATAAGGATGGGTCAAAGGTGCCTCCGCTTTCAATTAGAAAGCTGTTACTAACCCCAGTGTTTCCCGTTAATGTCTTGGTTGCAGTACCGGAAACCGTTAGGTTGTAATAACTGGTAAGAGGCGGTTTAATGCTTTGTGCTCCCGCCCTGTTGTAGTAAAAATAATTCCCGGCAGCGGAAACATCCAAAACGCCTGCTGTATTCATTGGCTGCGTTGCACTACCGGAGTAGTTAACAATTTTGTTGGTTTCGTTTTTCCAGGTTGAGCCGGAAACTGTTCCATCCAGTGTGCTGCTGAATGTTATTCCCGTTGAATAGGTACATTGATTTGTAACCGTAATTGTTCCGGAAACGATTACAGCACCGTTAAAACGAAATTCCCCGGCACCCGATAAACTTTGATTATTCGTGCTGAAAGTTGCTGTTCCTGCGGTGAAGCTGTTGGCAGCAGAATTATTATTTACTATTCCTCTTCTGAATTCAAGCCTTCCTGCAGTAGTAATAGCAGTTGATGTCCATGTCCCGGTACCATCAATAAAGATAGTATCAATAAAAATTTTCGTTCCCGTATTGCTGTTTAGTGTCAGTGAATAGCCGGTCGGTACGGTTGTTTTTCCCGTAACTGTTAAGTCCATCCTTCCAATCGTACCATTACCCGTGGGCATGGTAAGCGTGCCGTTAATGTTCACTACACCGGTTGCAGCACCGTTGATTGTTCCACCGGAGATGTTCACATTTTGAAGACTTGTTGTTCCAAGTGCATTACCATCGGCAAATGTTCCTGCAATTGTTGTATTTCCTGAAACCGTCAGATTCTGCGATGAAGCATCAAGAGTAGTCCCGCTGTTAATCACCAAATTTCCGTTAACCGTTACCGCTCCCCCTAAGGTTTTAGTACCACTTGTTGAAATGTTTAAGTTGTGGTATGTGGCAGATAGAATTGTTTGTGTACCACCTCTGACGAATTCAAAAGTGTTAGTATTAGAGGAAAAATCTGTGTTGGAAATATTTGAAGACTGTCCATTAAATTTCAGTACGCTGTTAGTGCCCTGTTGCCAGGTTCCTGTTCCCGTCAGAGCCGGATTACCGGTGCTGCTTAAGGTGAGATCTGTGCTATTGTTGGTAACAGTAAATCCAGTAACAGTTACAACACCGTTTATTGTTATCGGATTGTTACCGCCAATAGCCTGATTTCGGGTATTGAATGCAACTGCTCCTGTACCGGTTTTGCTGAATGTTCCGTTATTGGAAATTCCTCCCCGGAAAGTAAATGCTGAGTTATTGGATGACGAAAAAGAACCTCCGTTATTAACGGTAACCAAGCCTTCGAAAATGACTGCACCGGTTCCATTTCCATCAAGCACAGAACCGCTTATCGAAGTTGTTCCATTGACGGTAAGTGTTGTTCTCATCAAATCATAGGTACCGTTTGCTGTGATAATCATGTTATTGGCAATCGTAAGCGTACGCGTACCGGTAGTAGTGGTAGTCAACGTTCCGCTGGTGCCTTCGCCAACGGTTAATGACGATATGGTGTAAGTAGTCAGGTTTGCATTAAGCGTGATGGTGTGACCATCCCTGATGGTAACTGCTCCTGCATTCGAGCTTTGCGCAGGATATGTTGCTGCTGCTGCCCAGGATACGCCATTGTAGGTTTCCCAACTGGCTGATGTAGCCCAGTTACCAGTGGCTACTGCACTTCGGTAATCTCCCGCTGATTGAGCCTTGATGCTTAAATGAAAAAAAGAACATGCCGTTAAAAGGACGACCAGGGAAAACCCTGCTTTCATATAAGAGTTAGGTAGTTACGAATTTGACCGTAATCAGTGGAGTTATTACGTGTTATTTTTACTTAGGTTACGATAAATTACGTAGCCAGCAAAATTTAACATTGCCGTTTCAAACTGTTGAATGGTCACACTCTATGTAAAGCCTCATTTAATCACAAGTCTTTGGTGAAGAACATTTTCATCTAATTGTACCTGTAACAGGTAAATACCCCTGCTGACATCATCCGGAAGTGTGACGGAAAGCATGTTTTCTTTTGCCGCCACAGATTTCCTTAAAACAACTTTGCCCTGCAAATCGGAAATGGTTATTTTACCTGTTGCCGTAACGCTATGGTCAAAACTAATTTTGAAATTTCCGTTAGTGACGGGGTTGGGGAAAACCTTAGCAAAAGATTCCGCTTCAATGAATACTGAAACAATATCCGAGAAAGTTGAAATGCCGTCAAAGTCGGTTTGCTTAAGCCGGTAG
>CAYOYI010000104.1:0-10891 GCA_964408105.1 uncultured Chitinophagaceae bacterium
CCCACCGTGATAGCAGTCGGCCTCTTTTTTTTCTTCATATTGTTATATCGGAAAATAGTTCCTCAGTTAAGCAGGTTCGATAAAGTAAATACTACTTTTTCAATAGTTTTTATCATCATCTTAGCCTCCCTGGTTATTCCTATTAGGGGTGGATTTGGACTTGCGCCACTGAATATTGGTTCAGCTTATTTCAGCCAAAATCTTTTTGCCAACCACTGTGCTATTAATATGCCTTGGAATGTCATCTATTCTATCACGATGCGAAAGAATGGGATTTTGACGTACCACTATTATGACAACGATACACGCACCCGGTTGTTTGAAGAGTTGTATCCCAAGGAAAAGTCGTTCAGGGTTGTTTTGAAAAATAATCGGCCAGATATCATACTTATTATTCTGGAAAGCTATACCGCTAAAATGATTGGGATGCAAGTTGGTGGCAAAGAAATCACACCAAATTTTAACCGGTTGATCAAAGAAGGAATTTATTTCAGTAACTTCTATGCTTCTGGTAACAGGACTGATAAGGGATTGCTTGCAATATTGAGTGCCTATCCGTCTCAACCTCTCACCTCTATTGTCAATCAACACAAAAAAATGGAATCCTTGCCAAATGTTATATCAGAACTGAAAACGTCCGGATATGAAACTTACTTTTTTTATGGTGGTAACATTGACTACTCCAACTTCAGAGCTTACCTGATTCAGGGAGGTGTGTCGCATATTAGAAGTGAAGTTGATTTTCCTCCTGCTATTCACCGCTCTAAATGGGGCGTGTATGATGGAATTGTGCTTGACACAATGTTAGAGACCCTTAATTATTTGAAAAGCCCATTCTTTTCAGTAATGCTAGCGTTAACCAGTCATGAACCATATGATTTTCCCGGAGAGAGTCTTTTACCCGAAGACAATAACGAATCCAGATTTCTAAATGCAGCGCATTATGTTGATCAATGTCTCGGAAAGTTTGTTTCTAAACTAAAAGAATCTTGCCATTGGGAGAACCTTCTGCTCTTGATGGTAGCTGATCATGGACATCCGTTTCCCGGATATAATGCAATTGATGAACCTGAAAGATACAGAATCCCCATGTTGTGGTTGGGGGGAGCGTTATCATTGTCTGACCGAGTTGAAATATTTGGATCACAGACGGATATTGCAGCAACTTTATTGCCTCAGCTTGGAGTTGCTGCTGAGCGGTTCATCTTTAGCAAAAATCTGTTCTCCGAACATTCAAAATCATTTGCGTGGTATAGCTTCAATGATGGATTTAGTTTTTTAAATGAAGCTAATGTTGTTGTTCATGACAATAAGGCTAATCGATTTACTATACAAACAGGTGATTCAGCACTTCTGCTGGAAGAGACAGCCAAGGCCTACATACAGACAGTGATGGAAGATTTTAACGCACGATGAAATCATTATATTTGCAAACCTTTGGCGAGGTAGCTCAGTCGGTAAGAGCGCAGGATTCATAACCCTGAGGTCGAGGGTTCAACTCCCTCTCTCGCCACTGATATAAGCCATTTGTTTCAGCCACCTGGTTCCGTTTCAGAATCTCTTAGCTGCTGCCGGTTGATAAACCCTCCTTTTTACTTACTTTCATTCCATGAATTTTTCGGAAGCTTTTATCTCCTATGCCCGGAAGATACTTCCATCCCCATTTACCATTGCAGTGTTGCTCACGCTCATAACGGCTGCGCTTGTTTTTATCATCCGTCCTGTCCCTCCGGTGGCAAAGCCTAAATATGAGATTTCAATCGGAGGAACAACCAAATCAATCACGAAGGAAGAATACCAGGAGCTCGCGTGGAAATACGAGATACCGCCAGCGAACGTGAAACGGCTTCCCAAGCCGCTGTTTCTCTCGTTGCTTCAATGGTGGGAGAAAGGCTTTTGGGAACTGCTGGAATTTGCAATGCAGATGGTGCTTATACTTGTGCTTGGTCATGCCCTGGCATTGACGCCATTTTTCAGCCGGATCATTAGCCGTATCGTCTCGCTTTGCACCAATACAGCTCAATCAGCTGCCATTGTTGCGTTTGCTGCTATGACAGTGGCGCTGTTCAATTGGGGCCTCGGGCTGATTTTCGGAGCAATTCTTGCGAGAAAGGTTGCCGAACACGCTTCCAAAAATAATATGCGGTTGAATTATCCGCTTATCGGTGCGGCAGGATATGCTGGATTGATGGTGTGGCATGGCGGCTTTTCCGGTTCGGCTCCATTAAAAGTTGCGGAGGCGAATCATTTTCTGGTTGGTCAGGCCGGAGTAATTCCCATTGATCTTACCATTCTTTCTTCAATGAATATCACAGCAAATATTGCTCTGCTTATCATTGTTCCAATAGTGCTCTACGTAATCGGAAGTAAGGCAAACAACAGCTTAGCTCCGGTAACGGATGTTCTCAATTCGTCTGAGACATCAAACAAGGATCAGAAGAGAGCTGGCGCTGAAAAATTAGATCACTCGCGGGTGCTCGCATATTTATTTTCGTTAGCCATTCTTGGCACTGGAGTTTACAAAGCATTGTCGCTGAAAAGCGAGTCGGTGTTTTCATTTATCTCGCTCAACTATGTCAACTTCATTCTTTTAGGGTTAGGAATCTTACTGCATGGAAGTTTCGCTCGTTACATCAAAGCCATTGACGAAGCGGTAGGTGGAGCAGCAGGTATCATCATCCAATTCCCGATTTATGCAGGCATCATGGGCATCATGAAATACTCCGGATTGATCCATTCGTTTGCTGATTTCTTCGTTCAGATTTCCAATGCCACAACGTTGCCCTTATTTACATTCGCCAGTGCATCTGTTGTCAATTGCTTTGTTCCGAGCGGTGGAGGCCAGTGGGCAGTGCAGGGGCCAATCGTAGTGCAGTCCGCGCTGGAAATAGGTACTGCATTGCCGAAAAACATTATGGCTCTGGTGTATGGTGATCAGCTAACAAATATGATACAGCCTTTCTGGGCGCTTCCTTTACTTGGCATTACCGGTCTTGATGCGAAGGACATTTTGCCTTATTCGTTTGTGGTCATGCTGGCAGGCGTTATAGTCTTTGCCGGAGTCTTGCTTATTTTTTAGCGATTGTTTTATGTACAATTATTTCTGTCTTTTGTCCTACTGTCATGTAATTAGGCAGCTATACATTTGTAAGTAAATTTTTCGGTATGAAAAACTCACGCAGACAATTTCTGAGAAATACCGCCCTTGTCACATTGACCGCGGGCGCATTGCCGGGAATAGCAAGACCGGCTAAGCAATCTTCACAGCAGGATGAATGTTTCATAACAACCCTTGACTATTATGGACAAGGTCCATTTTATACAGCCGGTGCACCGCAAATGACGGACAATAAGCTGGCAGCTGACAGCGAACCCGGTACCCGGTTAGTGCTGAGTGGTGCGGTAAGAACGCTTGATTGCAGCAAGTACATTCAAGATGCGGTGATTGATGCCTGGCATGCCAATGATGCCGGGCAATATGATAATGTCGGATACAATCTTCGCGGGATCACGCAAAGTAATGCTCAGGGCTTTTACATGTTTGAGACTATCCTTCCCGGGAAGTACCTAAATGGAAGCAGTTACCGCCCCAGCCATATTCATTTCAAAATAACCCCTCCCGGTTACCCGACCCTGACAACACAATTATATTTCGAAGGCGATAGCGACATACCCGGTGATGCAGCTGCGTCAATCACCAGCGGAACGTATGACGCGACTCATCGCATCATCCCAATCTCCATGAATTCAGGGAAATATGAAGGCACATGGGATATCATTGTTGATGGCGATGGCATTACAGGGATTAATGATGTTCATATAAACAACGGAATGATATATTCAGTTTCGCCAAATCCTTTCACGGAGCGGGTGGACATATATTATGGCGTGTTCAGGCCATCGATGGTTGGCATCAAAGTATTCAACCTGAATGGAGTTGAAGTGGCAAGCCTTGAGGAGAGGCAGCTTGCTCCTCAAAAATATTTTGCCACATGGGCTCCGGACAGGTCTCTGCCTTCCGGTATTTACTTTATAACCTTACGCATCAACGATATGCAGGTGCATTATCTGAAGGTGATGAAATCCTGACCGTTTGATCCCGTAATGATGCGCTATTGAATCATCACCTTTTTGGTAACGAAGAACTTGTCTTCAAATACTACAGTAACGAACAAGGGTTGTTCGGGCTGGTAAGTTTCAAGGATAAGTTGCTGCTTGTTTTTACCGGCTTGCGTGTTGTTAAAAATTCCTTCTTTAACTATTTGCCCGCTCACCTGAGTTATAAAGTAACGCACCGATGTGGTTTTGTCGAGGTCATAACTTATGGTTAGCCGTCCGTCCGCGATTTTTGGGTAAATCTCAATATCGTATGGATTTCTACCGTCAATCCTCTGTTCACCGGAAGTAACATTCCTGACAAGTTTGACTGCATAAATGGTGTTATCAGCGCTTGTGGTATTTGTTTGATTTGTACTGAAAGGATTCAAAGTTGGACTAAGCAAGCCACCGTAAATATGTCCGATCAGAACTGTGTCAGATTGGATCTGGTCAAGCTTTATTATTTCAGAAGTGTAATTCGGGAGTTCATGGTTCGGAATAAACTCTGCGCTGGCGCCTTTGAGTGCAGGCATCTCGATTGGCAACTGAAATTCTTGCAAGCTCCCATTGGCATCCCGCGTTACCCTGCTGATAGTTTTAACGAAGGGCACCTGGTTGTCCTGGATCAGTGTTCCGTTCTGATAATAATATTGGCTCATGCCTCCAAAAAATAGCATGTGCATGGTATTTGCCGCGCTGTCAAAAAGCGCAGCAGTAGCGCTGTGATAATTGCTCAGATATTGATTGAAAGAAGTCACTGGCGTGTAGCCATTCCCGGTAATGTCAACCTGGTAAAGGAAGGGAAGGTCTGCATTTTGTTGAAACACTCCTGACGAAATAGTGTAGCCTTGAGTTCCGTCCGGAAAGATCTGCGGAAGCAGATTATAATCTCGCCTTCTTAAATGTACGGGATCGGTGATTGCGGCATAGTTTGAATAACTCAGTTGGTTACCGCTGTTATCGAGCGAAAATTTTCTGATCTGGTTAGTATAGGTTTGGGTATAGGTGGCATGTCCCATAGGATTATATTGGCCATCGAAGCGGTGGCCTCCAACCAGATAAAATGTGTTCCCGATTTTCCCGAGTTGCCCGCCTGAAACGGCAAAATTATTGTCGGTGATCTGTTTGAAAAACGAGCTGATGCTGTTCCCGCTTACAATAGCATTTATCAAAGCCGAAACTTGTATCGAGGTTAAATTCGGAAATGTGAGGTGATCATTCGCGGTGGCAGAGTACGCATATCCTCCGATGATATATAAGGTATCTTCATCCTGCAAGAAGTTCATATTGGTGGATTGCATTTGTTCCTTTATGCCGGTTGGCAAAGAGTTCACGGAGGCTGTCCAGAACTGCTGCGCACCAGCATCAATTACAAACAGATCGGTGTTGTTCTGTGATGATGGAAAAGCATTGAACGGCTGTCTCGCATGTATCCCATCCTTTCTTCCCCCAATGATCAGCCACTTTCCGTTGTGCTGGCCAAATGCATACGAATGTAATCCTGGCAAATTTGGAATGCTTGCTGGCGTTAACTGTAGCTCATAATTGAAAGAGCTTTGGCCGGAGCCAGCATTAAAGATTATTGCAAGAATAAAAAGAGGTAAAAGCTTATTCATCGGTTTGTCTTTGGCGCTAAAGGTAGAAGATGGTCTGTTTGAGTTAAGTGACCTTGGTCACATTGTGGGGTATGCTTAAAGAAAATTTTTACTTCGGAATGGTACTCAACTACCTCAATTCGTGATTAATTACAGGACCTCGTTTACTTTTGAGCAGCTGAAGCAATGACTTTATCCGAACGTGATCTAAGAAATGTCTGGCATCCTTACACACAGGCTCAGATAGAAAGTGCCCCTGTTCCGATTGTCAGAGGAGAAGGGTCATGGTTGTTCGATGAGAACGGGGAAAAATATCTGGATGCCATTTCTTCCTGGTGGGTGAATATTCATGGCCATGCCCACCCATATATTGCTGATAAAATATCAGAACAAGCCAGAGTTTTAGAGCAGGTAATTTTTGCAGGATTTACTCATAAGCCAGCAATTGAATTGGCGGAACGAATTTTAAATGTCCTTCCCGGGAATTTTTCAAAGGTGTTTTATTCCGATGATGGCTCAACAGCGGTAGAAGTGGCGCTGAAGATGGCGCTTCAACTCTGGTATAACCGGGGAGAAAAGAAGAAGGCTAAAGTGATAGCCTTTAAGAATGCTTATCACGGAGATACATTCGGGGCGATGTCGGTGAGTGAAAGGGGAGTTTTTACCGAGCCTTTCAGCCCGCTCTTGTTTGAAGTCAATCGTATTGCCGTGCCACTCAAAGGATTCGAATCACAATCTCTGGTTAATTTAAAATCTGCAATAGAAAATAATAAATCAGAGATCGCTGCATTTGTTTTCGAGCCCCTTGTTATGGGTGCAGGGGGAATGCTGATGTACGAACCGGAGCCTTTGGATGAGCTGATTGTTCTTTGCAAAGCAAATAAAATCATAACCATTGCCGATGAGGTAATGACGGGCTTTGGCAGAACAGGAAAACTATTTGCATGTGAAAATTTAAAAAGTGCTCCGGATATTATTTGTCTCTCGAAAGGAATCACCGGTGGATTTATGCCTCTTGGCTTAACAGCCTGCACGGAAGAAATATTTAAAGCCTTTTATTCAAGCGATAGAACAAAAACATTTTTTCACGGGCACTCCTATACCGCTAATCCGCTGGCTTGTGCGGCAGCCCTGGCAAGCCTGGATTTGTGCGGGAAGGAGGATTTTAAAAATGAACTGAGCAGAATTAATAGCAAACACCAGACTTTCAAAAGCAAGATTACCGGTCATCAGCGAGTGGAAAATGTACGGGTAAAAGGAACAATCCTCGCGTTTGATCTGAAAACTGATGAATCCACTTCTTACCTTAATAAGGAACGCAATCGAATCTACGATTTCTTCATCGGCAGAGGCATTTTGTTGCGCCCATTGGGAAACACCATCTACATTATGCCTCCATATTGTATAACAAATGAGGAGTTAGACATGATTTACCAAAGCATAACGGACTTTCTGAGTTAACCTGATGCTTTCTTGTTATTTTCAACCTCATAAAATGAATTGAATGAGGATATTCTTCTTTATTGTTGGCTTGATAATCTGTCACAGGGTTGCTCTTATCGCTCAGGAAATTCCAACAAGCAAAAGACCGGTCAGGACTGTTGCCCATCGGGGCGCAAAAAAGTTTGCTCCTGAGAATACCATCGCAGCTTTCCTGAAAGCTGCTGAAATGGGAGTTGATTATGTAGAGATGGATGTTCGTCAAACCAAGGACGGACATTTCATCATTATGCATGATGCATCAGTGAAGAGAACAACTGATGGCAAAGGCCTTGTAGCTGAAATGACTTTGGAGGGAATTCAAAAGTTGGATGCAGGTTTGTGGTTTGGTAATGAGTTTGCGGGAGAAAGGGTCCCTACATTGAGAGAAACATTACAGGCAATAAAAGGCAAGGTTTTGCCTGATATTGATTTCAAAGCGGGTGATGTTGCCGCATTGGTTAAGCTCTTGGATGAGGAAGGTTATCTGGCAGACAGCAATGTGACGTTTCATTCAGGCAGTTGGGCGACCATCAGAAAAGTGAAAGAGCTAACAGGTCGTTTGCTGGTGAGACCCGGATCGAGGAGTGCAGAAACCGGACTGGCTGTGCTTCTCAGCGAATTAGACCCGCAAATTGTCAACATCGGGGCGAGCGCTTTCTCTGAATTCTATATCATGGAGATTCACCGGAAGGGGAAGCTGGCTTTTGTCAATGCGCTGGGCAGCGCTGATAAAGCAAGATTTATGAAGAGGGCCTTGAAGGCGGGATGCGATTTCCTTCAGGCTGACAAACTCGATATAATGCTGCCATTAGTTCGGGAACATAATAAGCAAGTCTCATATAAAGGCTCAAAATAAACACTGGCATGGTTTAGCGCGTACGAATCTCGTTTATTATCGCTTTCATTATAAGCCTTATGCAGCACTTGCCCATAAACCGTCACATTCGTAGCGAAGTGCGAGCGAAGCCTGTCTGCCGATTAGGCAGGCAACCCCCACATACAAGGAGTGTTTACAAGATGCTATGAGGCATTCCGGCATCCCTTCTGGCCAAGTTGGTTTTTTCATTAACAGCAAGATGCCGGTGAATAGCCTGGTCTCGCGTGATAATTCTATGCAATGAATATGCCGTTGGGAGATTGTGGAGCTGGCTAAGTGCATCTTGGAAATAAGGTTCCCGCTGTTTCGTTGAACGAAAAAAATTACTTTTCCTGATCCAAATTTTCCCACCCGATCACTCTCGCTTTTTTCCAATTTATCTTTCCGCTGTCAGGGGAAACAGCGGGCCTTCCATCCATAAAAGCAGCAGATTCAAAGCTTAAGGATTTTGAAACCGTGATGTCATTGAATCTTGTGGTGTTGTAAAAACGGACATCCTTAAAATCGGCATCGCTGTTAAATACACTCTTGTTGAAGTCGCATCTGCTCTTGAATTGGGAACCGCCAAATGCAGCCGTGCCTTCAAACACCGAGTAGTTAAAAAACGCGCCTGCATTGAAATTCAGCAACGTGAAATCCCCATAGCCTGAGCATCTCAGATTGCTGAATTGGGCATCACCATTGAATGTCGCTCCCTGGAAGCCACATAAAGCTGAAAAATCAGCATCCATGAAATTGGTTTTCCAGTTGAAGAAACAATTATGAAAACGCGCTTCATCACGAAGGATGCACTTGTTGAAGTTTGCCATTCCATTGAAGAAGGTTCCTTCAAAACTCACACGCTTTTTGAAGGCTGTATTACTGCAATTCACATTGCCATGAAACTGCGCTTCGCGGATATTCAATTCTCCATTTATCGTGCATCCGATCAAGCTGAAATTTTTATTGAAAGTCATGGCGATCATTCCGCTGTCGCTCATGGAAAAGCCTGTGATGTTTCCATTGACTATACAATTAATGAGCGTGAAGCCCGGCACCGCCACTCTTGTCGTCCTCGGTGATTCTTTTAGTGACTTGGCGATCACGGTGAAGTCAATATTTCCTTCTATCGTTTTGTTTTCATAGTAAACATCCTGCCCGTTTTCGATTTTCCCGATGATCTCGTTTGCACGCACGCTTTGGTTTCCTTTAAGAGAGTTTTTTGAAATGCAGGATCCAAATGCAATTATAGCTGCTAAGGCGAAAAGCGTTTTCATCTGTTCTTTTTAGGTAAAAATAAAAAGGGCTGTCGATTAACGACAGCCCCTTGTTTCAAAATTGGTATCACTTCCCGCCTATGGTTGTTTTGACTCCTTTCTGCTGCGCTTTGAATTTATCGAGCTTGCTTTGGTAATTTCCATTACTCATTTCATTGATCAGCATTTGCTTCACCTCATTTACCGAATAGGAGTTCGGGTAAGTTTTTGTAACGGCCGATTTGAACTTTGACTCCTTAATAGTATTCTTAGACGGTTTTCCCGGATTGTTCAATTTGTAATTGGACAGTTTTTCTGCGGGCTTGCCGTCTTTTTTTGGCGCGTAGCCATTGTCGAAATAAACGGGATACTGGCTGGTAGTGTAGAAATAATTATTCTGCTCATCGGTTTCAGATATGGCATCAGAAGCATCGGCATACAACAGCAAATAGTAATAGCCCGTCAGGTAGGTGGGAACAACATAGTCCTGGTAAAGAGATGCAGTAGAAAATAATCCCATGGCCAGGTCGCCACCTGACGGAATGTCGTAGTTAATCTCGCAGAAATCGGCTGTCGGGCAATTGTATGAATTGGCAGGAATAGAAGTTGTGAATTCATCATAAAAGAGGAAATCGTAATCACTGGCGTCATAGGCGTTGTAATAAATGTAATACAGACCCCAGTTCGATGAAGAGTTTGCCGTCTCATCACCGATGTTGTAAACGTTGTATTCGATTCTGCGGGTATTTGTGTATCCCGTGGTATTGTAGGTAGAGTAATCGTAGAAAGCCCAGGGAGCCAGATCAACCGAACCGGTAACAGTAGGGTCAATCACCGGTGGGTTGTTATCGCTCTTTCCGTTGGTAGCAACATAAAGATTGCCCCCGAAACAAAATTCCCCGTTGTTACCGCTTACAAAAAAATTGTAATCCACCCAGATATATCCCTGGTCGCCCCAATTCGCGCCCCATGAGTTGATAACACGAAATGCTCCATTGGGGCCTTTGCCGTCATCATATCCCGCGATCACCATCGCATGGTAGGCATGAATGCCCACATTGTCGAATCCCGAATGCCCGGTGATTACCTGGTCGCTGTTCCAAGTCATGAAATTATCACCAAGCTTGGCACCGAAGATCACCGGAACATTGTTGGAAACATACGACTTGATGGTATTGGTGTTCACGTCAATCTTGCGGTAATTGCTGATCTTATGCCCGGCAGCTTCTGCGGTCCACGATGACTGGAGGGTTGATTTCTGGCATCCCCCGAGATTAGTGTAGGGAACGGTTTGCATGGTGGCGATGCCCCTGCTCAGCACTACATCGAGAGCATCAGTGAAGTTGGTGCCATTGCAATCAGCGCCCTTTTTGCTATCGTCAATCGCGGTAAACAGATCTTTAGGACTAAGCTGGTTGCTTGTTTGCGAAAGCCCGGAGGCATTCAGGCCTTTATCCATCCCTTCAAGGGCGGTCTTATAATTATATCCTACAGCCCATGCAACGCATGTGCCGTATTGCCCCTGGTCGCCAATCGGAGGAAATTTGGCTACAATATCAAACGATGCCGGGTATGACTGGCCAGAGAAGAAGTTTGCTGAATTT